>CANGEH010000271.1 GCA_947452665.1 Caulobacteraceae bacterium | reverse complement strand
GTCCAAACAAATTGGCGAACAGGTGGTTTCAGTAATTGCCAAAAGGCCGCTGGATCAGGACCTGCTCGGCGATCTTGAAGACATGTTGATCGAGGCCGATCTTGGCCCCAAGGCCGCCGCGCGCATTGCTCAGGCCTTTGGCAAGGCCAGGTTTGGCAAGGCGGCCAGCGATAGTGAAGTGCGCCAGGCCCTAGCCGATGCCTTGGCCGCCGAGCTTTTGCCGCGGCAAGGCCGGTTTGATCCCTTAAACGGGCCAAGGCCCTATGTGGTCTTGTTTGTCGGGGTTAACGGCTCTGGCAAGACCACAACCCTTGGCAAGATTGCCGCCAACCTGACGGCCAAGGGCGCCAAGGTCCTGATTGTCGCCGCCGACACCTTCCGGGCCGCCGCCGTCGAACAGCTAAAGGTCTGGGCCGATCGGGCAGGGTCTGAGTTTTTGGCCCGCGGCACGGGCGCCGATGCGGCCGGGCTTGCCTATGACGCCCTCGAGCAGGCCAGGCGCGATGATGTCGATGTGGTGCTGATCGATACGGCCGGGCGCTTGCAAAACAAGACTGGGCTCATGGATGAATTGCTGAAGATTGTAAGGGTGCTGAAGAAACTTGATCCCGATGCCCCGCATGAGACCTTGCTGGTGCTCGATGCCACGGTTGGACGCAATGCCCTGTCGCAGGAAAACATTTTTGGCAATACGGCGGGGGTAACTGGCATTGTCATGACCAAGCTTGATGGCACAGCGCGCGGCGGCGTACTGGTACCGGTTGCCCAGGCCTCGGATGCGCCGCTTAAGTTGATCGGGGTTGGCGAGGGCATAGACGATCTGCAAGACTTTGACGCCGTCAGTTTCGCCAGGTCCTTGGTTGGCCTGGATCCAGCCCGATCGGAGATGCCATGAGCCCGCCCCTGTCTGACAAGACCCGCAGCCTGATCCGGTCGGGGGTTGATTATGCCGGGCCGCTGGCCTTTTTGCTTGGCTATCTGATTACGCGCAATCTTTTGACCGCGACCTGGGCCCTAGTTGGCGCTTCGGGCCTTGCCCTGATCATCGGCTATGTTGCCGAGCGCCGCATAGCCCCCATGCCGCTGTTTGCGGGCCTTGCCGCCCTGATTTTTGGCACATTGACCCTGGTGTTTCACGACACCCGGTTTGTGAAGATCAAGCCAACCGTAATCAATGCTGTCCTAGCCGGCGTCATGCTGGGCGGGGTCTGGCTCAAGAAGAACCCGCTAAAGGCCCTGTTGGGCGATGCCTTAAAACTACCCGACCCAGCCTGGCGCACCCTGACCCTCCGCTATGGCGTGTTTTTCCTGTTTACAGCCGTCTTGAACGAGGCGGTGTGGCGCACCCAGCCAGATGGGATCTGGATCTGGTTTCGCATGCCCGGCTTGCAGATCTTGGCCCTGGTGTTTTCCCTTAGCCAGGTCCCCTTAATGCTCAAACATGCCCCGCCTGAATCGCGCGGCGAAACCTAGGGGTGCAAGTGTCGTTAAACCGACGTATACTGATCGTATGATGCGTATAGGGCCCAGATTGCGGCCTGTGTCAGGAGGTCCTTATGTCCAAGTCCGTCTTGTCTGTACTCGACCAATCCCCCAGCCATATGCTGCACCGCGCCTTGCAATTGGCTCTCGATATCTATGCCGAAGAAGCGGGCGCCGGGGCTGTAACCCAGCGCCAATTTGCCGTCTTAGCGGCGGCGGCCACCGGCGACGGCCTGACCCAGTCTAGCCTGGTCAAGATGACCGGAATTGATCGCTCGACCCTGGCCGACATGGTCAGCCGCATGACCGAGAAATCCCTGCTCAGCCGCCAGCGCTCGACGACCGATGCGCGCGCCAATACCGTCGCCCTGACCGCACAAGGCCGCTCCGTACTCGAAGCATTGCGGCCCAAGGTCGTAAAGGCGGACCTGCGCATACTGGACAAGATCCCGGCCGGGAAACGCGACGGGTTTTTGAAATTGCTGCATGCCCTGGTCGAGACTGCTGGCACCCTTGATCCAGCCTCGCCCAATGCGGCCAAGCCCAAAAAGCTCAAGGCCGCCAAGCTGGCAAAGGATAAGGGCGAGAAGAAAAAGAAGAAGAAACTGAAAAAAGCCTTGGTCGGTGCCGCAAACTAGTTTGCCATCCCATCAGGCTGGGACCTGATCTGGCCGAGGCTTTGGAGTGGGTGTCTATGTTGCGTTTGGCGTCGGGGGCGGTCCTAGCCGTGCTGGGTTATATTGCTCTAGGCGGGGTCATGTCGGCCGCCGCCCATACCGCCCAGTTGCGCGGCCAGATGGTCGATATTGGCCAGGGTCGCCAGTTGCACCTGATCTGTGAGGGCGCGCCATCGGCCACGCCAACCGTGCTGTTTGAGGCTGGCGCTTTCGGGTTTTCCGCCGATTGGGGCGCGGTGCAAGCGGCCCTAACCGCCAAGGGCATTCGCTCCTGCGCCTATGATCGGGCAGGCCTGGGCGCGTCCCCTCTGGCCACAGGGCCGCGCGATGGCCTGGCCATCAGCCAAGATGTGGAAGCCTTGCTCACGGCGTCAAATGAGTCTGGGCCCTTTATCCTAGTCGGGCATTCCATGGCCGGGGCCTATGTCACCCTGTTTGCCTTGCGCAATCCGCAAAAAGTGGCGGGCCTTGTTCTGGTTGATGCGGCGCCGCCGATTGCCAATACCCTCAAGCCGGTCAGCGGCTTTGTTACCGCCTTTGGCCGGGCCTCAAGGGTTGCAGCCTTTGGCGCCAGTATGGGCCTGTTCAAGCCCCTGGTCTGGACCGGTCTTGCCGACAAGATTGGCCTGCCGCCCGCCGCCTCTGCCGAAAAGCGCCGCGCCTTCGCTTCGGCTGCTCATAACCGTGCTGCGGCCGACGAGGTTGTCCTGTGGCCCAAGGCGGCCGAACAGGCCCGCGATCTGGGCAGACTGGATGCAGCCCTACCGGTTGCCGTCGTGACCGCGGGTCCGGCCACAGGCGCACGCAAGGATTGGAAACAAATTCAGGCCACACCGGCGCTGGAATCGCGTTTTGGGTTTGTGCATCACGTGGCACAGGCCTCGCACAATAGTCTGCTGGGCCAGACCTATTGCATCAATATTGTTCAGGCGATCGCAGAAGTGACCGCGGCCGCCTACCGCCCATAGCAAAAGCCGCGCAGGGATCCTGCGCGGCCTTGTTTGGCTCTAGACCTTGGTACCAAGACACTTGGCACCAAGGAGACGCTCTATCGCACGGGCTTTTTGGGCGCGGCGATCAGGCCTTCACGCTGCATGCGCTTGCGGGCCAGCTTGCGCGCCCGGCGCACAGCTTCTGCTTTTTGACGCGCGCGCTTTTCCGAAGGCTTTTCGAAATGCACGTGACGCTTCATTTCGCGGAAGGAGCCTTCGCGCTGCATCTTTTTCTTCAGCGCCTTCAGCGCCTGGTCGACATTATTGTCGCGCACGAAAATCTGAACGATGACCAAGTCCTCCAAAGCGCGCCAGATAAACCCACACATTCACAAGCGCTTGCCTGCGGGTCGGTATCTGGCGAATACAAATCCAATGCCCGAAAGACAGTCCTTCGTGCTTGGCGGTTGCGATACCAGAGGCGGGCAAGGCTGTCTACCGGTCCGGCTCG
>CANGEH010000270.1 GCA_947452665.1 Caulobacteraceae bacterium | reverse complement strand
GTTTGCCGCCCAGACCCCGTTCAAGACCCGCATTGCCCATGGCATGTTGTCCGCAGCCTATATTTCGGCCGTGATCGGCACTCAATTGCCAGGTCCGGGCACCATCTATATGCAGCAGGCCCTGCGCTTCAAACGCCCGGTCAAGATTGGCGACGAGGTCACGACCATTGCCACAATCAGCGAGATTGATCCCGTCAAGGGCCGGGTCAGCATTGATACGGTCTGTCTGGTCGGCGGCAAGCCAGTGATCGAGGGCGAGGCCCTGGTCATGGCGCCGCGTAAGCCCGATGGTGCTGCGTGAAGCGAGTCAGTGATTGGCGCGGTCTTGGGGCCAGCCTTCAAGGCGCTTGCGTAGCGCTTGGCAATTTTGACGGGGTCCATCGCGGCCATCAATTGGTGATCGCACAGGCCGCCCAGGCGGCCCAGGCCAAGGGCTTGCCGCTGGGCGTGATCAGCTTTGAGCCGCATCCTAGGCGCTGGTTCCAACCTGATGCCGAGCCGTTTCGCCTTATGACACTGGATCAGCAGGCCAGGGCCCTCAGTGATCTTGGCGTTGATCTATTTTATGTCCTGCCCTTTGACGCCGAAATGGCGGCCATGACCGACGAGGCCTTTGCCCAGCAGGTCTTGGCACAGGGGCTAGGCGTGCGCCATGTCGCCGCGGGCTTTGATATAACCTTTGGTCGCGGCCGCACGGGTGATCCCGATGCCCTGCGCCGCTATGGCCAGGCTTTTGGCTTTGAGGTTTCGATTGCTGCGGCCATGGGCGATGCCGAGGCCAATAAATACTCATCCTCAGCCGTGCGCGAGGCCCTGGTTGCCGGTCACCCTGATCGTGCCGCCGTGATCTTGGGCCGGCCCTTTGCGATTGAGGGCGTGGTGGTTGAGGGTCAAAAGCTGGGCCGAACGATTGGCTTTCCGACCGCCAATGTCGAGTTGCATGACTATGTTCGGCCAAAACTGGGCGTCTATGCGACCCGCACGCGACTGGCCGATGACCGGGTGGTGGCAGGGGTCGCCAATCTGGGCTGTAACCCGACCACAGGTCTGGTAACGGCGCGTCTGGAAACCTGGCTATTTGATTTTAATGAAGACCTCTATGGCCAAACCATCGAGACCGAACTGGTGGCATTTCTGCGGCCAGAGGTAAAATTTGACGGGCTTGATGCCCTGGTGGCCCAGATCGCTGCGGATGCCGATGATGCGCGGCGCTTATTGCTGCCCGATTTGTGATCCAACCCGTTTGGGCTGACCCTAGTCTTTGCGCGCAGGGTCAAACAGGGTGGAATGACCATGCCGCAACCCATGCTGGCTTTGGGCATGATCGGCTCTACGCCGTCACAGCCACTGGCGAAAACAGCTAAGGGCTGTTATGTCGTAGGGATGATATTTTATCGGATCCTTGGGCGAATTAAGCGCCCGGTGTGATGCGGCTGGGCCATAGGGTCCGCCCGCGCGCCGGGATGTTTGTTTTTATCGCTGTGCTGGCCGCAATAAGGCGGGTTTGTTTCCGCCCTGGCCAGATCCGATGTTTCCCCTTTACTGGATATGCACGTCATGGACGATTCTGCCCCGACTTCCGAGACCAGCCGCGACCTTCGCGACACGGTGTTCTTGCCCGATACCCCATTTCCCATGCGCGGCGGCCTGCCGCAAAAAGAGCCGGAAATCTTAGCCCGCTGGGCGCAGGCTGAGCTTTATAAGGCCATGCGCAAGGCCCGTCAGGATGCCGGTGCACCCTTGTTTGTCCTGCACGACGGCCCGCCCTATGCCAATGGCCAGATCCATATTGGCCATGCCCTGAACAAGATTTTGAAGGATTTTGTCGTACGGTCGCGGTTCTTGCTCGGCTTTGACGTCGATTATGTCCCGGGCTGGGACTGTCACGGTCTGCCGATCGAGTGGAAGATTGAGGAAAAATTCCGCAATCAGGGCCGCGCCAAGGGCGATGTGCCCAAGGCTGAGTTTCGCGAACGCTGCCGCGAATTTGCCGCCGAATGGATCACGATCCAGCGCGAGGAGTTCAAGCGCCTCGGCATTCTGGGCCGCTGGGAAGATCCCTATGCGACCATGGATTTTGCCACCGAGGCCAAGATCGTCGCCGAGTTCCACAAGTTTATCACCTCGCACCAGCTCTATCGCGGCTCAAAGCCGGTGATGTGGAGCCCGGTCGAGCGCACCGCGCTTGCCGATGCCGAGGTGGAGTATCACGACCATGTTTCGCCGACGGTTTGGGTGCGTTTTCCCGTCACCCAAGGCGAGGATGTGGTGCTTGGCGCACATGTGGTGATCTGGACCACCACGCCCTGGACCATGCCGGCCAACCGCGCCATCAGCTATAATCCAGAGATTGCCTATGGCCTTTACGAGGTTCAGGCCATGGAAACTGGGCTTGCCTTTGAGCCTTGGGCCAAGCCGGGCGATAAGTTTTTGGTGGCCGATAAGCTTGCTGCAGACGTTGCCAGCGCCGCCAAGATTGCCAGCTGGACCCGCCTTCAGGCGGTGAACTGCGAGGGCATGGTCTGTTCGCACCCTCTAGCCAGCCTCGACAGCGGCTATGGCTTTGCTGTGCCTATGCTAGCCGGTGATCACGTCACAGACGATGCCGGGACCGGCTTTGTCCATACAGCCCCCGGCCATGGCCAGGACGACTATCAGGTCTGGCTGGCCCATGGTCACCGCGACGTGCCCGATACGGTCGATGCGGACGGGGCCTATTATGAGCATGTGCCCCTGTTTGGCGGCCTAAAAGTGCTGGAAACCGAGGGCAAGAAGTCGGGCAAGTTTGGCCCTGCCAATAATGCGGTCATGGACAAGCTGATTGAGGCGGGAACGCTTTTGGCGCGCGGGCGGCTGGAGCATTCCTATCCGCATTCCTGGCGCTCCAAGGCCCCGGTGATTTTCCGCAATACGCCGCAATGGTTTATCCGCATGGATCAGGCCGATGGCGAGGGCAATACGCTGCGTGCCAAGGCCTTGGCCGCGATCGACCAGACCGCCTTCTTCCCCGATATTGGCCGCAACCGGATTGGCTCCATGGTTGAGGGTCGGCCCGATTGGCTGATCAGCCGTCAGCGCGCCTGGGGCACGCCTCTGGCCATGTTTGTTGATAAGGCCACAGGCCAGCCGCTTAATGATCCTGAGGTCAATGCCCGGATCTTGGCGGCGATCACGGCCGAGGGCGCTGATGCCTGGTTCACCCGGCCTGACAGCGATTTTCTGGGCGCGGGCTATGACCTCGACCATTACGAAAAGATCGAAGACATTCTCGATGTCTGGTTCGATTCGGGCTGTACCCATGCCTTTACGATCGAAAACCGCCCCGACAGTCATTGGCCAGCGGATGTCTATTTGGAAGGCTCGGACCAGCACCGGGGCTGGTTCCAGTCCAGCCTTTTGGAGGCCTGCGGCACGCGCGGTCAGGCCCCTTATAAGGCGGTCATCACCCATGGCATGACCTTGAACGACAAGGGCGAGAAGATGTCCAAGTCGCTGGGCAATGCGATCGAGCCCCAGTCGATCATTAAGGACAGCGGCGCTGAGATTATTCGCCTCTGGGCAGCCATGGTCGACTATACCGAGGACCAGCGTATCGGCAAACAAATGCTGGCCACCACCACGGACAGCTATCGCAAGCTGCGCAATACGCTGCGCTATTTGCTGGGGGGGC
>CANGEH010000269.1 GCA_947452665.1 Caulobacteraceae bacterium | reverse complement strand
GTTCTGCGCCTAAGCGCCTTCAGACTGGGTTTTTCCAGATATTGGCGGCTCAATAGGGCTGCGATCAGGGCAAGGCTTGTGGTCAGGCCTGCAAATAACCAGCCATGATGCGGGGCCAGCCAGCGGCCGACCAGCCAGACAATCGGCCAGTGCCAAAGATAAAGGCTGAAAGAGGCATCGCCCAAGACCGAAATCTTGGCCAGATCGCGCCAGCGCCCTGCGGCTTCGAGCCCGACTGCGCCTGCGACTAGCGCTGCGCAAGGCCCGCCCCAGACTAGGGCGCGCCAATAGCCCGGATCGCGCACGGCTTCGGCCTGCAAGGCGATAAGGCCTAGCCCCAAAACGCCAAGCCCCGCACTGATCCAAAACCCCGGCAGTTTCCCGGCCAGATAAAGCCTCGCAATCGCGGCTCCGGCCAAAAACTCGAGCATCAGCGGATTGGCAAAGAGCGGGCCCAAGGGATAGACGACATAGCCCAAGAGCCAGACCACCATTAGGCCCAGGGCCAGTGCGCCAAACCGGCGCGCGGGTTCAAACAACAGGCTTAGGGCCACCAGGGCATAAAAGACCGCCTCATAGGTCAGGCTCCAACCAACGGGCAGGACGGGAAAAGGATCGCCTGCCGGGTCATTGTGCGGGATCAGGGCGAAAGACGCGGCCAGATGCGACCAGGTCAGCTGGATGGTCGGCAGATTGGCTGGATCGATCAAGACCAGGACCACGACGCTTGCGGTGGCCAGCCAATAGAGCGGCAGGATGCGCACCGCCCGGTCGCGCAAAAACGCGGTTGGGCCCTGATCCTTGCGCGACACAGCCAGCCACAACACAAAACCGCTAATGACGAAAAACAGGTCCACCCCGGCTGAGCCAATCGCTTTTGGCGCGGGCATCCATTGGCCGATGTGAAAGGCCAAAACGCTCAGTGCGGCCATGGCGCGCAGGGCCTGGACCGAGCGCAGGGTCTTGGTCACCTTGGAGCCGTCACTTGGGTTCATCGTGTATGCGAATGATCAAGGACTGGCTGGCCGTGGCCATAAGCTCGCCGCTCTGGGCGTAAAGCGCCATCGAGCCCTGACCAAAGCCGCCATGGATCGACTGGATGCGAATGTCGCACAAGACCCAGTCGGTGGGCACAATGCGCCTAAAACGGATGGTATTGTCCAGACTATTACCCCCGGCCATGCGGCCAAGGGCATTGCCTATGCCGCTGGGGATAAAGTCGGCAATAATGGCTAGAAAGCTGGAATCGATCGCAATATCGCCAAGCGGCCGCACCCAGATGATCAGTTGGCCGTCTGCGCTTAGCCCGCCTTCGTTGCGTTCCGGCCCATAGCGGCCCTTGGCTACCCTTACCTCAACCCGGCTATGCAGGTGATCGCTTTCGCTGCGCCAGTGCTGGGCTAGGCGGCAATCGTCCGGACCCGGAGCGTCTGGGGCCTGGACCCACTGATGCGACAACTCGCTTTCGCGGCTGCCCAGGGCGGCATTGACGGTAAAAATCTCCTTGTCGCCGACATGGCCATTGACCCGGGCCTGACTATTATGCTTGCCATGGGCCGGCACCCAGACATCCAGATCAACAATCGAGGGTGGCCTGGCATAGGACAGATATTGGGCCGTGGCCCAGATCACGCGCCGCTCACAGGTGCGCTCCATCGCGCTAATGGCGCTGGCCATACCGACGCCGCCAAACATAAACACATTGCCCGGCGGCCCCACACACAGGCCTGCATGCAAGGGCAGGTACCAGCGGTGGGGGTTATGAGTGGCCTTGAGGTCAAAAAACGGTGTGGTCATGGGCCTAGCTGTTCTGAACCTCGAAGGTCAGGCCTGCCTTGGCGCGCAGCCGCTCGATCAGGGCCTGGCCCATGGCCGCGGCGGGGGTCCAGATGCCGCCAGCCGTGGTCTTGGCATCTACATCCCGCGCCAGGCACAGGGCGCTTTCGGCAATCATTTTGGAGGTGGAGCCATAGCCGGGGTCCTTGTCGCCGGTCACAGCCACACTGAGGGACTGGCCAGCGGCATTTTCACCGACAAACAAGACATCGAAAAAGCCGGTCTCGCGCTCGTTCCGCGACGGGCCTTGCCCCGGTTGGGGCAGGGCGAAACGCTGAATGAGGGCGCGGGTCGGGCCAAAGGCCAGGAGCGCGTTTTGAATCGTGTTCTGGCTGGTCAGGGCCTTGGCCTTTTTCGCGCCAGCCTTGCCAGGACCCGTCACCATCATCTCGTCATAGATCAGGTCCTGGCCATAGGCATGGCCGAGCAGGGTGTTTGAGCGGTGCACGACCTTGGTATTGATCGCCGCCATAATAAAGGGCGCGGCCCATTGGCCGAGCGTCTCGTCATAGGTTGCAACATTGCCACCCGGTTGGGCTGGGCCGGTAAAGCCTTCGGACATGGCAAACGGATTGGCCATGACGGTGAGTAGGGAAGGGTCGCGGCCGGACGCCTCAATCGTCGCCAAAAGGCTGGCCGCCGTGCCGCCCGAAAACGTGCCCTTCATTTTGCGCACCCGGCCGCGTACCCGGTTTAAGGGGCCGCCAAGGCGGCTCTTGGCCTCTTGCTGCAAGAACCAGACGCCTAGATCAAACGGGATGGAATCAAAGCCGCAAGAAAACACGATCCGCGCGCCCGAGGCCTCGGCCTTGTCGCCATAGGCGCCAATCATCTGGGCCATCCAGGCCGGTTCGCCACAAAGGTCAACATAGTCAGTGCCCGCCTCGGCGCAGGCCGCGACCAAGGGCTCGCCATAGAGCTGATAGGGCCCAACCGTGGTGACGATCACCTTGGCCTGAGCGACCATGTTCGCCAAGGATTCGGCGTCAGAGGCATCGGCTAGGATCAGGGGCAGGCTATCGGGCGCGCCGATTTCGGTACGGACCTCGTCGAGCTTGGCGGCATTGCGCCCGGCCATGGCCCAACTGACCTCGCCGCCAACGCCATAAGTAGCCAGCATATGCTCGGCCACCAGACGCCCGGTAAAGCCTGTCGCCCCATATATGACCAGGTCATAGGGACGGCTGGACTGGGTCGCCGCCTTTGTTGGGGTCTTGCTCATGATCTTGGTCCTGTTGGCTAAAACTTGGGCGGCAACCTCTGTTAGTGTGACGCGAAGGTCAAGGCTTATACGGGGGCTGGTCTTGAGCCGATAAGTCGTGGCAAATACGGCGCTGAAAAATTGAAGGGGATGGCCATGGCCAAGACTGCATTCGTAACCGGTGGTACCGGCTTTGTTGGGCTCAACCTGATTGACGAATTGATCAAACAGGGCTGGGCGGTAACGGCCCTGCACAGGCCCTCATCGGACCTGACCTATCTTGGCCGGTTCAAGGTCGATCTGGTGGTCGGTGAGGTCACAGATCAGGCCTCGCTCTTGGCCGCCATTCCGACGGGCACTGATACGGTGTTTCACGTCGCAGGCAATACCAATATGTGGCGCCAGGGTAATGCCGAGCAGACCCGGGATAATGTCGAGGGCACACACAATGTGGTTGAGGCCGCGATTGCCAAGAGCGTGCGCCGCCTGGTCGTTACCTCATCCATCTCGGCCTATGGCGATGTATCCGGGGCAGTGACCGAAGAGACGCCAAGCCAGGCTGCCCACAGCTGGGTCAATTACGAAAAGACCAAGTATCAGGCCCAGGAAGTGGCGCGCGCGGCCATGGCCCGCGGGCTT
>CANGEH010000268.1 GCA_947452665.1 Caulobacteraceae bacterium | reverse complement strand
TCGCTCAGGTGCAGGCCTGGACACGCGCCGGGGCCTGCGCGCCCTGGGCTGGTCATCTGGTCAAGATTGATGCAGACGGCAAGGCTGCCCCCCTCGGCGGCGATACCCGCTATTGCGGGGTTGGCGGCATGAGCAGCGTGGTCAAGGCCCATCTTGCCGGACTTGACGTCACCTTTGGCGCCCAGGTCACCGCCATTGAGGGCGCGCCCAAGGCTTGGAAATTGCGCTTTAGCGACGGCGCAACCAGCTGCCCATTTGATCTGGTGCTGATTGCCGTGCCCGCCGAACAGACCGCAGCCCTGATCGCCGCGTGGGTACCAGATCTAGCGGCCGAAGCGGACGCTGTGAAAAGCGCGCCCTGCTGGGCGGCCATGGTCGCATTTGATCGCCCGATCGAAACCGGATTTGACGGTGCGCGGCTCGAGACCGGCCCGATCAGCTGGATGGCCAGAGAAAATTCAAAGCCGGGCCGGGCCGGATCAGAGGCCTGGATACTGCATGGCTCACCAGACTGGTCGCGCATGCATCTGGAAGCCCCGCAAGAGGCAGTTGCCCAGAGGCTGCTGGACGCACTCGCCGGGCATGCCGACCTGCCCGCGCCAATTTCCCTAACCGCCCACCGCTGGCGCTATGCCCAGATCGAGACCCCGGTGGGTACCGGTTTTGGCCTTTCTGAAGACCTAGGCCTTGGCGTTTGCGGCGACTGGCGCCTTGGACCGCGCATAGAGTTTGCCTATCGCTCTGGCGCGGCCCTGGCGGATGCGATTATGGTTTAGGCGCGCGGCTGGCCATGATGGCGCGGCGAAGCTTGGCCATGCCGCCGATCCAGCGGTCATAATCATTGGTCTTATTGCGCATATAGTTCAGCACCATGGGATGGGGCAGGATGAGGAAGGTCTCGGCCTCAAGCCCCTGCATGACCGACTCGGCCACCGCCTCAGCAGTCAAGACGCCGTCTAGGTTTTGCGGGCCCTCAGGGCCAGCGCGCAACAGATTGGTATCAACGCCTTGCGGGCAAAGCACCGAGACCTTGATGCCGTGATCCTTATGGTTCAGGGCCAGGTTTTCCGCCCAGCCAATCGCCGCATGCTTGGTCACCGAATAGGTCGCACTGCCAATCTGGGACAGGAGCCCTGCCGCCGATACCGTATTGAGGAAATAGCCCTCACCCCTGGCAACCCAGTCGGGCAAGAGTGCGCGCGCTGCGTAAATATGGGCCATGACATTGACGCCCCAGCTGCGCTCCCAAGAGGCATTGCTGGATGATGCGGCATTATTTGGATCGGGGTCGCCATCAGCAATGCCGGCATTGGAACAAAATAGATCGATTGGACCATAGGCCGCCTTGGCCTTGGCAATCAGGTTCTGGATATCGGCCTCGACTGAGACATCGCAGGCCACGGCCAGGCCGCCAATATCGGCTGCTACGCTCTGGGCCCTTGCCAGATCACGATCGGCAATCACCACCGCCTTGGCACCGTCAGCCGCAAAGCGCCTGGCCATGGCCTCGCCAATGCCATTGGCCCCACCGGTGACAATGACCACCTTGTCCTTGATATGCATGCGTCAAATTCCTCACAAAAAGCCTGACCCGTGATAGCGATCTAGCCTTGGCCGTACCGCGCTGTTATCACTCATCCCAACAGGTGTTTGAATGCGCAAGACCAAACACGCCAATCAAGGGAAAACGCCCATGTCTGCAGAGCCAAAGACCCTCAATGCCGTTACCACAATCGCCATTGAAGGTGATGTTGGGATTGTTACCCTCAATTCGCCGCCGGTGAATGCCCTGTCCGCCCCCGTGCGCGAAGGCATTGATCTGGGCATCAAGGCGGCCCTTGCCGATCCAGCGGTCAAGTCCGTGGTCCTGATCTGTGAAGGCCGCACCTTTATTGCCGGGGCCGATATTACCGAATTTGGCCGCCCGCCCGTGGGGCCAAGCCTGTTTGATGTGCAAGACATTATCGAAAACGCCACCAAGCCCGTGATTGCGGCTATCCATGGCACGGCCTTGGGCGGCGGCTTGGAAGTCGCGCTCACCTGCCACTACCGGGTTGCCGTGCCCTCAGCCAAGTGCGGCCTGCCAGAAGTTAATCTGGGTCTCTTGCCCGGCGCCGGCGGCACCCAGCGTCTGCCGCGCATTGTCGGCGCGGAAAAGGCGTTGGAAATGATGACCACGGGCCAACATGTTGGCGCCAAGGCCTGCCTTTCCATGGGCCTGGTCGATGAACTGGCCGAAGAAGGCGCCTTGCGCGAAACCGCCATTGCCTTTGCCCGCAAGGTGATTGCTGAGAACCGCCCGCTAAAGCGCGTGCGCGATCTGGAAGACAAGGTTCTGACTGACCGCAAAAATCCTGGCCTGTTTGCCGAGTTCCGCAAGGCCAATGCCCGCAAGTTCCGCGGCTTTATGGCCCCGGAAAGCAATATCAAATGCATTGAGGCGGCGGTGAACCTGCCGTTTGACGAGGGGATTGCGGTTGAGCGCAAGCTGTTTGTCGAGCTGATGACCGGCAGCCAGTCCGCCGCCCAGCGCTATGTGTTCTTTGCCGAACGCCAGGCCGCCAAGATCCCCGATGTCGGCGACGATATTGCACCCTTGCCGGTGAAAAAGGTTGGCGTGATCGGCGCTGGCACCATGGGCGGCGGCATTTCGATGAATTTCCTGAGCGCCGGCTTTGCGGTCACTATTGTCGAGACCCAGCAAGCGGCTCTGGATCGCGGTATTGCCACCATCCGCAAGAATTACGAAAACACCGCCAAAAAGGGCCGTCTGACCCAGGCCGATGTCGAGACCCGCATGGGCCTTCTGACCGGCAGCCTGGCGCTGGAAGACTTAGGTGATTGCGACCTGATCATTGAGGCCGTGTTTGAAAACATGGACATCAAGAAGGACGTGTTTGGCCGTCTGGACAAGATTGCCAAGGCCGGGGCCATACTGGCCTCCAACACCTCCTATCTCGACGTCAATGAGATTGCCGCCGCGACCAGCCGCCCAGAATCGGTGATTGGCCTGCACTTCTTCTCGCCCGCCAATGTCATGCGCTTGTTGGAAATCGTGCGCGGGGCCAAGACCTCAAAGCCGGTTATTGCCACCTCGATGCAAATCGCCAAAAAGATTGGCAAGGTGGCCACCCTGGTCGGGGTCTGCCCAGGCTTTGTCGGCAATCGCATCTTGTCCCAGCGCCAGCGTGAGGCGCAAAAGCTGATCATGGAAGGCGCCATGCCTTGGGATGTTGACCGGGTCTTGTATGATTTTGGCTTCCCTATGGGCCCGTTTGCCATGAGCGATCTGGCCGGTCTGGATATTGGCTGGTCGAAAGAGGCCAGTTCCTCCTCGACCATCCGCGAGCTGCTTTGCGAAATGGATCGCCGCGGCCAAAAGAACGGTGCGGGCTTTTATGACTATGACGAGAACCGCAATGCGGTCCCCTCGCCCGTGGTCGAGCAGATCATTCTCGATTTCGCCGCCAAGAAGGGCATTAATCGCCGTGCCATTAGCGACGAGGAAATCCTCGAGCGCTGCGTCTATCCAATGATCAATGAGGGTGCCAAGATCCTCGAAGAAGGCATGGCTATCCGCGCCTCGGATATCGATATTGTCTGGCTCAATGGCTATGGCTGGCCGCTCTATCGCGGCGGCCCCATGTTCTATGGCGACCTGATGGGTCTGCCCAAGGTTCTGGAAAAGATGAAGACCT
>CANGEH010000267.1 GCA_947452665.1 Caulobacteraceae bacterium | reverse complement strand
GGCGGGGTGGCTAACGGAGAAGGGCATGCAGATCCTGACAGGGCGCCATGAGCGCTAAAACGGCGAAGTTAGGGGCTGCTTTAGGCTACTGGGGACAGAAAAGCTAAAAAGAATTGAATTCTTAGCGAGTCTAACCGGGCAAGATGAGGGCCCAGATCAACCCAAGGCGTCTATTTTGGCCAATCCGGCCATGTTTTTCACCCTATTGACTGACCCAGACTATGCGCGAGACCCAGACCACATCCCCTAGACCTAGATCGCGACCCGGCGTCCGGCCGTCTAGCCCGGCGAGGCTCAATTGGGTTTCGCTAAGGCCTAGGACATGCCCTAGGACCAGAGCGCCGGATGTCATCTTGACCAGCACACGGTCGCCCGCCCTTACCGCGCGCCTTGGACTAACAATAATCCGGTCGCCGGGGCGATAGGTTGGCTGGAGCCCCTTGCCGGTGATGTCGAGGGCATAGGCCCCATCTTCAGCAAGGTCTGGAAACGCTACCCTATTCCAGGCCGCGCCCACCGGCTGGCCGGTTTCATCAAAACACCCATGGCGGGCCGCGGTCTCAAATTCCAATATAGGCATCTGACGCCTAGGCGGCGCACCATCGCCTTCGGCAAGCACTGCAAATTCAGCCAGGCTGAGGCCGGTCGCGTGCAGAACCTTGGCCAGGCTTTCCGTCGAGGGCCAGCGCGGCCGAGGCGGCTTGTCGCTCGACAGGCGTTTGGAGCGATTAAAACTGGTCGGATCAAGCCCAGCTAGCCTTGCCAAGGCCGACGGGGCCAAGCCCAGACGCGCTGCTAGAGCGTCGATCGCCGACCAGATTTGGCTATGTGACAGGGTGGGCATAACCCCTCCGACGGATTAGCCGATCGATTGATCTTGCCATAAAACACCTAAACCGAGTCTTTTTCCATTAAAACACGCCAAGCGGGAAATCTATTTTCCGGGGCTGATCACCGACGCAACAGCGCCTTGACGTTTACGTAAGGGGCAGTTAGCGTTTGAAAAAATAAATGGGAGATACCCGATGTCACAGGACCTAAGGCGACTTGAGCGGACCTTTACGATCCGCAACCTCTGCGTTGAATTTAAGGTCACCCCGCGGGCCTTGCGGTTTTATGAAGACAAGGGCCTGCTCTATCCGGCGCGCGAAGGCATGAACCGGGTCTATAACCACCGCGACCGGGCGCGGCTGCAACTGATCCTGCGCGGCAAACGCGTTGGCCTTAGCCTGTCGGAAATTCGTGAAATCCTCGACCTGTATGACGAGAATGACGGCGGCGCGGCCCAGATGGCCAAATCGTTGAAGAAGTTTCGCGAACGCATTGCCGCGCTTGAGGCCCAGCGCGAAGATATTGACGGCGCGATTGAGCAATTACGCGGCGGTTGCGAGCGGATGGAGCGGCAATTGAGCGAGATTCGGCCCGACCTTTTGCCGCAGGCCGATGATTATGATCAGGTCCTGCGCGCTCGCCTTGACGGTACACCAGACGCCGCCCATACGGCCTGACCTGACCTATCCCTTTTGCAGACCCTAGGACCCTCATGACCTATCGTGCTCCCGTTCGCGACCAGATGTTCATTCTCGGCGACGTGTTGAAGATTGACCAGTATTCCAACCTTCCCGGCTTTGCCGATGCGTCCTTGGATGTTGTCGAACAGATCCTCAATGAAGGGGCCAAGTTCTGCGAAGAGGTCCTAGCCCCCTTGAACAAGATCGGTGACACCCAAGGCTGCCAATTATCGGCCGATCATAAGGTCACCACACCAGAGGGCTTCAAGGCTGCCTATAAGACCATGGTCGAGGCGGGATGGCCGGCAATCGGCTCAGAAGCCGAATTTGGCGGTCAAGGCCTGCCGGCCGTGGTGACCCTGGCCTATAGCGAGATGTCGTCCTCGGCCAATATGGCCTTTTCCATGTATCCCGGCCTGACCCATGGCTGTTATTCGGCCATATTGGCGGGCGGCTCGGACGAGCAAAAGGCGCTTTACCTTCCCAAGCTGGCCACGGGTCAGTGGGGCGGAACCATGAACCTGACCGAGCCCCATTGCGGTACTGATCTGGGCCTGCTGCGCACCAAGGCCGTGCACCAAGCCGACGGCTCTTATCGCATTACCGGCCAGAAGATCTGGATCAGCGGCGGCGAACATGACATGGCCGAAAACATCGTCCATCTGGTCCTAGCCCGCATCGAGGGCGCGCCCGCAGGCGTCAAGGGCATATCCCTGTTCATCGTGCCCAAGCACCTGCCCGATGCCAATGGCAATCCAGGCGAACGCAACAGTGCCAATTGCGTCGGCCTAGAAGAAAAAATGGGCATTCACGGCAATGCTACCTGCGTCATGGCCTATGAGGAGGCCAAGGGCTGGCTGATCGGTGAGGAAAATAATGGCCTGAAAATCATGTTCGTCATGATGAATGAGGCGCGCCTAGGCGTCGGCCTTCAAGGCCTGTCCCAGGGCGAGGCTGCCTATCAAGGCGCCGTGGCCTTTGCCAAGGACCGCCTGCAGGGCCGCAGCCTGACCGGCCCCAAAAACCCCGATGGCCCGGCCGATCCTATTATTGTGCACCCAGACGTGCGGCGCATGTTGCTGGAGTCCAAATGCCTGCTTGAGGGTGGCCGAGCCTTCCTGCTCTGGACCGCCCTGCATGGCGATCTGGCCCATAAGAGCCCCGATGCGGAGGTCAAGCAAAAGGCCAATGACTATATGGGCCTGATGACCCCGGTCCTGAAGGGTTTCTTCACCGATAAGGGCTTTAAGATTGCCTCGGACTCGCTTCAAGTGCACGGTGGCTCTGGCTTTACCGAGCATTATGCCGCCTCTCAGTATCTACGCGATGTTCGCATCACCCTGATCTATGAAGGCACCAATGGCATCCAGGCCTTGGATCTCGTCGGGCGCAAACTGGCGGCCAATGGCGGCCGGGCGGTCATGACCTTTTTTGCCGAGATCGACGGCTTTATTGCCGAGAACGAGGCCGATCCGGCCCTTAAGGTCTATATTGACGGCCTCAGGGACGCCAAGGCCCTGTTGCAGGACGCTACAATGTGGCTGATGCAAAACGGCCTGCAAAACCCAGACAATGCCGGGGCGGCCTCAAGCGATTATCTGCATCTGTTTGGCCTAACGGGCACGGCCTATATGTGGGCCCTAATGGCCAAGGCGGCGCTTGGTAAGATCGCCGAGGGCGCAACCGATCCGCTTTATTCAGACAAGCTGATCACCGGCCAATTCTTTGTCGAGCGGCTCTTGCCCGACGCGCCTGCGCACTTGGCCAAGCTCAAGACAGGCTCCGCCACCATGATGTCCATGAGCGCTGAGTCCTTCTAATCCTTCCATCAAGACCAAGATCACACGTCAAAGGGACAAGACCATGGGTATCTTAAGCGTTGAAAAGCCAGATTTTATGGCTGTCGAGGAACTGAATATTTTTGAAGCCGCGGCTGGCCGTTTTTTTGACCAGCATGCGAGCCCCGCCGACGTCCAGCGCTGGCGCGACAATGGCGTGGTCGATCGCAAGCTCTGGAACACGGCGGGCGAGGCTGGCCTGCTTGGCGTGTCCCTGCCCGAGGCCTATGGCGGGTCTGGCGGGGATTTCCGCCACGAGGTCGTGATTATGGAACAGATGGGCCTCAAGGGCGTCGAGGGCTTTGGCATTACCCTGCATAATGCGATCGTTGCCCCCTATATCGCCCATTATGG
>CANGEH010000266.1 GCA_947452665.1 Caulobacteraceae bacterium | reverse complement strand
TCGGTCGCCACCCAGTCCAGCGCCGTCTTGCCCTCAACCTCTTCAAGCCACAGTAAGGGATCAGATGCGGTATCGGTCATGGCGGCGGCCTTAAAAGACAAGGATTCAGAATGAGCGTCGAGACGCGGTGTAACCATACTGGCCAAGACAGCCATCAAACATAGGGCCAGAGGCGAAAAGCGGGGCATAAGTCTCCTCCAAACTTGACGGACCGACATAAATCAAAGGCCAGACTAGGCGATTGCGCGCCAAGGGCAAAGGGGCGGGATGGTTGGCGGGTGCATCTTGGCCTCAACTGGCCTATATGAGGCCTTATGACCCACCGGTTTGTCAAAATGAATGGCCTTGGCAATGATTTCATTGTCGTAGAGGCGCGCCAGCAAGCCTTCTTGCCGGATACCGATACTGTGCGCGCCTTGGCCAGGCGCCAAGGCGGCATTGGCTGTGATCAATTGATCGCCCTAGAGCCCTCGGCCAAGTCAAACGTGTTTATGCGCATCTGGAATGCTGATGGCAGTGAGGCCGGGGCCTGCGGCAATGCCACGCGCTGTGTTGGCCAGATCTTGCTGAATGAGACCGGCGCGGCCCAAGTCCGCATAGACACGCTCGGCGGCGTCTTGATCGCAAGCCGGGGCACCGATGATACCGTGACTGTGGATATGGGCAAGCCAGGCCTAGATTGGCAGCAGGTTCCGCTGGCCCGCGCCATGGATACCCGCGCCATAGACCTAGAGGCAGGCCCCGGCCTGAGCGCGCCGGGCTGCGTGAGTATGGGCAATCCGCATGTGGTGTTTTTTGTCACCGACGTGTTAGCCACCCCCATCACCAAGATCGGCCCGGTCATTGAGCATGCCCCCTTGTTCCCGCAGGCTGTGAATGTTGGTTTTGCCCAGGTGCTGGCCAGGGACCGTATTCGCCTAAAGGTCTGGGAGCGCGGCGCTGGCCTGACCCTTGCCTGCGGTACCGGGGCCTGCGCAGCCCTGGTGGCGGCCCATCGCCAAGGCCTGACCGATCGCAAGGCGGTCTTGATCATGGATGGCGGCGAACTGCAGATCGAATGGCGCCAGAGCGATGATCACGTGCTGATGACTGGCCCGGTAGAGACCGAATTTGAAGGCCTATTGCCATGACCCTGCCTAAGGACATGGCCCCGCTAGATGCCTCAGTCGAGGTGGTTACCTTTGGCTGTCGGCTCAATGCCTATGAATCCGAAGTAATTCGGCAAAGAGCGGCCGAGGACGGCCTGAGCGATGCGGTGATCTTTAATACCTGCGCGGTGACGAATGAAGCGGTGCGCCAAGCGCGCCAGGCGATTCGTAAAATTAGGCGTGAACGCCCCGGTGCCCGTCTGATCGTCACAGGCTGCGCCGCCCAGATTGACCCGGCCGCCTTTGCCGCCATGGACGAGATTGATCTGGTGCTGGGCAATGGCGAAAAAACCGCTGCCGGGGCCTATGCCCCCGCCTTGGCCGATGCGCCGCGCGTGCGGGTCAATGACATCATGTCGGTGCGCGAAACCGCAGGGCACCTGATTGACGGCCTCAAGGACCGGGCGCGGGCCTATGTCGAGGTGCAAAATGGCTGTGACCATCGCTGCACCTTTTGCATCATCCCTTTTGGCCGCGGCAATTCACGCTCAGCGCCCGCAGGCGAGGTGGTCGAGCAGATTCGCCGCCTGACCGCCGAGGGCTACCGCGAAGTGGTCCTGACCGGGGTGGATGTTACCTCCTGGGGCAGTGACCTACCCGGCCAGCCGACGCTTGGCCAATTGGTGGCGCGAATCTTGAAACTGGTGCCAGACCTGCCGCGCCTGCGACTATCCTCGATCGATGCCGCAGAGATTGATCCAGACCTGTTGCATTGCCTCGCCACTGAGCCGCGCCTGATGCCCTATCTGCACCTGTCCTTGCAGGCTGGCGACGATATGATCCTCAAGCGCATGAAGCGCCGCCACAGCGCTCAGCAAGCGCTGGACCTGGTCGCTAGCGTGCGCGCGGTTAGGCCCGATGTGGCTTTTGGCGCCGATCTGATCGCCGGATTCCCCACCGAGACCGATGAGATGTTTGCCAATTCCATCGCCCTGGTCGAACAGGCGGGCCTGGCCTTTTTGCATGTGTTCCCGTTTAGCCCAAGACCAGGCACGCCCGCCGCCCGCATGCCGCAACTGGAGCGCGGCCTGATCAAGCAAAGGGCCGCCAAACTACGTGAGGCGGGCGATAAGGCCCTGATCCGTCACCTGGCCGCCCAGGTGGGTCGGCAATTGCAGGGCCTAGTCGAGCGACCGGGCACGGCGCGGGCTGAAGACTTTAGCGAAATCCATTTTGACGCCGCCGCCGAGCCGGGCCAGGTTATTGCGCTCTTGGTTACAGGCCATACCGACAAGCACTTGATCGCAAGCCTGGCCTAGAGCGCTCGGCTCAAGACACAAAAAACCCCGCGCATCCAAGGATGCGCGGGGCCCTGCCTCGCCGAAGCGAGCAATCGGTTATCGATTAGCCGAGATCTTCATTGATCAGACCAACCTTGAAATACCCATCGACCTGCAGCTGATTCACCACGCCCATAAAGTCCTCATAGCGGACTTCCTTGTCGGCGCGGATCATAACGGTCTCTTCCTTTGGATTGGCAACGTCAAAACGCTTGGAAAGATCTGCCGCCAAGTTCTGAAGCGAGGTTGGCTTGTCGATGATATAGATGCCACCATTCCTCTGGATCGAGATGAAGGTTGGCTCCTTCTTTGGCTTATCCTTGGGCGCCTGCGCAGGCGGAAGGTCGACCTTGATGGCCACAGTGGCCATGGGTGCGGACACCATGAAGATGATCAAGAGCACCAGCATGACATCCACCAGCGGCGTCACATTGATGTCGGAGTTCTGACCGAGATCGAACTTATCGCCCTTAGAGCCGGAAACCTTGCCCGCCATGAATCATTCCCTAATGGACCGCCCGTTTAAGCCGGGGGGTCAAATCGCGTTGACGTCCAGTCAGTGTCTGAACTGGAGGAAACTAAAATCAGAGAAACCGGCCCGTAGCAAGACGGCTAAGCGATTCTTATCCAAGGATTTTGCGCCCAAATGCAAACGTGGCTGTGCAAACCCCATCCTGCTAGGGTATTGGCCAATTTATGAGCCAGATGTTTGACGCCTATATAACGGCGGCCCTGTTCTGTGGCCCCCATGCCCTGTTCGCCCTTGGCGACGGAACCGTGCGGCTAGAGGACGGCCAGAGCCTTGCCGTACATGATGGCGCGGTGCTGTGCGCGGCGGTTCACCCTTCTGGAGGCGGCATTGTCACGGGCGGCGATGACGGCAAGCTGGTCTGGACAACGGTTGCGGACGGGCGTCTTTGCGCAACAAATTTGTTTGAAATCAAGGGCCGCTGGATAGACAGTCTGGCCACCAGCCCGGCCTCGGGCCTGATCGCGTTTGCGGCGGGCAAGGACCTGCATGTGCTCGACAGCCAGGATTCCAGCTTTCACCGCCAGTTTGGCCATGAGCGCTCGGTCGCGGGCGTGGCCTTTGATGCCAAGGGGCGCAGGCTGGCCTGCGCCACCTATAATGGGGCGGCGCTTTGGTATGCCAAGATTGCCGAGCAAAAGCCCCAGATGCTGAAATGGGCGGGCAGCCATGTCGGCATTGTCTTTAGCCCCGACGGCAAGTTCGTGGTCACCGCCATGCAGGAAAACCTGTTGCATGGCTGGCGGCTGGCCGATG
>CANGEH010000265.1 GCA_947452665.1 Caulobacteraceae bacterium | reverse complement strand
TGCCGGTGATCGCACCGGACTTGAAGGCCAGGCCGAGACCCTTTTGCAGGCTCTCAGACGCGGCTTGAGCGGTCCGCACATTGGCGCGCACCGAGATCAGCATGCCCGCAAAACCAGCCAGACCCGACAAAACCGAGCCAATGACAAAGCCAACCGCTGCGCGTGGGCCGATTAGAAAATAAACAATGGCCAAGATCACCACGCCGACAATGGCAATGGTTGTGTATTGACGGCGAAGATAGGCTTGGGCGCCTTCTTGAATAGCGGCCGCGATTTCTTGCATCTTATCGCTACCGGCCGAGGCCCGCATCAGGGTTGCGCTTTGAACAATGCCGTAAAGCACTGCCAAGACCCCTGCGGCTATGACCCACCAAATATATGAACTCATGTCTGAAACGACCCTTCCCTGTTTGCTTGTCCTTGGGGTTGGCAAAGCCACCCAAAGGCGTCCGACTGGACTTTAGCGGCCAGCGATTTGGGGCCTGTCTTAGCCCCGCCGCGCTGTACCCCGGGAAACTGCCAAAACTAGACGGGCAAAGCAACCGCTAGCGAAGTTTGCAGACCGATTGACCGGTTAGGCTTGGCTGGCCGCCGGACTAGAGCCTTGGGCCTGGCCTGATCTCAAGGATCACAACCCGCTTCATATCTTTGACGCTCACAAATTGAGCCCAGGATTGTCGAACAAGGGCCCTGAATTTGTCTTGATCCAAAGCGTTTACCTGGCCGGCAAGACCGAGGTTTGACTTATAGGCCGTCTGAACAATGGCATCGCGAATATAGGGCAGTTTTTGGAAGATGTGTCCGGTCCGGGTCGAATCTGAAGAGGAGGCCTCGACATAAAATCTGACCAAGATGTATTGCCGCAATTGTCCGTCTTCAACGATCGGCACTGCAAGACCATCGAATTTTATGATCGGAGACTGTTTTGCTTTTCCCTCGGCCAAGGCGCGCGGCGTCACGGCCAAAAAATTGGCGCTGATCGTCAAGACTAGGATCATGAACCAAGGCAGCTTTTTCATAGATTGAAGCTTAACCAAGATTGTTTAATCAAGTCTTTCTAGGCTTCAGGTCATCGGTGCTGATAGCCGGCCGCGGCGACCTCTAACCGATCGCCGTAAAAGCGAACATCGACCTCAGGCGCGGCCTCAAATCGCCCAATCATGGTCAAGGCGGTGCAAGCTTCCCCGGTCGCCGCCAAAACGGCCTGCAAGGATCCAGGCGCGATAGCGCAGGTGATTTCATAATCATCGCCGCCGGTTGCAAGCCCAAGCAGCGCCTTGGCCGGATCGGGAGCGAAGGCCACCCAGCGCCTCGCCGCCGCCGAAAGGGGTATCTTGTCGAGGTCAAGCACCAGGCCAAGGCCGCTAGCCCGGGCAATATGGCCGCAATCGGCCACTAGCCCATCCGATACATCCGCCGCAGCCTGTGCATGGCCTAGCAAGGCGCTGCGAAGGTCTAGGCGCGGCTGGGGACAGTGATAGCGATCTAGCAAAAAGGCCTGGTCGGCGGCGCTTAGTCCCAGATCCTCACCCCGTGCCAGCCTCAGGCCCAGATAAGCATCGCCGATCGTGCCGGACACACAAACAAGGTCCCCAGCTTTTGCGCCCGCGCGCCGGATCATATTTCCGGCCTCGACCCAGCCCAGAGCCGTCAAGCTAGCCGTCAGGGGACCGGGGGTTGCGGTCGTATCGCCGCCAAACAGGGCAAGGCCGTATTGGGCAAGATCTGTCTTCAAGGCCGCCGCAAACAGGTCCCTGGCCGCATCGTCATAATGGCTTGGCCAATTGATCGACAAGAAACAGCCATAGGGCTGCGCCCCCTTGGCGGCCAGATCAGACAGGTTGGTGCGCAAGAGTTTTTGCGCCACCCGGTCGGGGCGCTCATGCGGCATGAAATGCACACCCTCGACCAGGGCGTCTTGGGTAATGACCAGATCATAGCCGGGCCGCGCCCCAATCACGGCGGCATCATCAAGCAGGCCCAAGGCCTCGGGCGCACCAAAGCTTAGCGGCGCAAACCGCCTGGCAATATCGCCAAATTCGTCAGACCCGCTCATGACGGGCTATGGCATCGAGGGCACCATTGACGAAGCCCGGCTCAACCCCCTCAAAGAAGGACTTGGCGATTTCCAAATACTCATCAATGACGATTTCGGTCGGGATTTCCTTCAGATGGCTCAGTTCAAACGCGCCAGCCCGCAAAATTGAGCGCACGGTCGCATCGAGACGATCCAGCCGCCAATCCTTGGCCAGACGCTTCGCAATCATCTGGTCAATCTGGGCCTGATCGGCCACCACACCGCGCACGATCTGGGCAAAGAATTGCTCATCGGCCTGGGCCAGAGGTTCGCCTTCCATATCGGCATCGAACCGATGATCGACAAATTCGCGCACCACCGCCTCAGCGCCGACGCCCGACACCTCCATCTGATAGAGGGCCTGGATCGCGGCGAGCCGCGCCACAGAACGCGACTGGTGGGCCTTGGACGGCTTGCCTACGCTCATCGGGCCTGACCAAGCAAGCGGCGGCGCAGGGCAATCATGTCCAGGGCGGCTTGGGCCGCGCCCCCGCCCTTATCGCCTTGCGCCACCCGCGCCCGCGCCAAGGCCTGGGCTTCGTTCTCCGTGGTCAAGATACCGTTGCCGATCGCCAGTTTGCGCAAAACCGTCAGATCCATCAGGCCGCGGGCAGACTCATTCGATACGATCTCAAAATGATAGGTCTCGCCGCGGATCACACAGCCAAGCGCGACATAGCCGTCATAGCGGATACCCGTGGGGCGAAGCCCAATCTCCTCGGCCATAGCTATTGCGCCTGGAATTTCCAGAGCGCCCGGCACAGAGACCACATCGATTTCACAGCCCGCATCGCCCAGCACAAGCCGCGCGCCGTGCAATTGTTCATCGGCGATATGGTTGTAATACCGCGCTTCGACGATCAAGATTCGCAAAGGGTCCTGCAACATGGCCTAGGCCTCCCCGATGGGCTGACGCGCTGTAATTTTGAGGCCGTAGCCTTCGAGGGCGGCAGGCTTTGCCTGGCTTGAGGTCAAGAGGATCATTTCGCGCACGCCCAGATCCAGCAAGATTTGCGCGCCAACGCCATAATCGCGCAGGGCCCGGGTCTTGGCCTCATGGCCTTCTTGGACGCCATAGCGCTCAGACAGCCAGGCGGGATTGGAATCGCGAATGAATACGGCCACGCCCGCGCCATCATAATCGGCCAGGGCCTTGAGCGCCTGGGGCACATAATCGCGGCGCGCCTCAATATGGCCCAGCATGTCAGCGGCAAAATCGACCTGGTGCATGCGCACTAGGGTGGACTGATCCGCCTCGATCCGGCCCTTGACTAAAACCACATGTTCGGTGCGATCGATCACATTGCGATAGATCATCATGCGGAAATGACCGCCATAAACACTCTCAAACGGCGTTTCGATCACCCGCTCGACATTGCGCTCGGTGCGGCGGCGATAGGCGATCAAATCCGCAATCGTGCCGATCTTGAGGCCGTGCAATTGCGCAAAGCTGACCAGGTCCGGCAGGCGCGCCATGGACCCGTCATCATTCATGATCTCGCAGATCACGCCAGAGGGATAAAGACCGGCCAAGCGGCTGATATCGACCGCGGCCTCGGTGTGACCGGCGCGGACCAGCACACCGCCATCCTTGGCCACCAAGGGAAAGACGTGGCCGGGCGAGACAATGTCATCGGCGCCG
>CANGEH010000264.1 GCA_947452665.1 Caulobacteraceae bacterium | reverse complement strand
CCTTGAGCTTTGGTATCAACCAGATCCTCAAGCTCAGCACGCTTGGATCTTAAATCCCATGACCGCGCACCCTGCTGAGGCCCAAGTCTCCAATCCCAAGCACAAGTGGTATATTGTCCACGCCTACTCGAATTTCGAGAAAAAGGTCGCCGATTCCATCCGCGATCAGGCAAAGAACCAGGGCCTTGAGGATTGCTTCTCCGAGATCCTGGTCCCGACCGAGGACGTGATTGAGATCCGTCGCGGCCGCAAGATCAATGCCGAGCGCAAATTCTTCCCCGGCTATGTGCTGGTCAAAATGGACCTGTCCGACGAGGCCTTCCATCTGGTCAAGAATACGCCAAAGGTTACTGGCTTTCTCGGTGCTGGCTCCAAGCCCATGCCCGTCAGTGAGCGGGAAGTCGCCCGGATTATCGGCGCCATCGAAGAGGGCGTCGAGCGGCCAAAGCCCGCCATCACCTTCGAGATAGGCGAAACTGTCCGGGTTACGGATGGTCCGTTCGCCAGCTTTAGCGGCTCGGTTGAACAGGTTGATGAAGAGCGCACCCGCCTGCGTGTGACTGTGTCCATCTTTGGACGCGCCACGCCGGTCGAGCTAGAATTTGCCCAGGTCGAAAAGGCCGGGTAGATACCGCTGCGCATTGCCGCAAGGCCGATGCCAGTAAATCCGTGGGAGGGGGACGCTACCGAAACCCCGCACCACGGCTCTAACAAACGGGTCTGGATGGTCCAGGCCCCATGAGAGGATAAGATGGCTAAAAAGATCCTGGGCTATATCAAGCTCCAGGTGAAGGCTGGCTCTGCTACGCCTTCACCCCCAATCGGCCCGGCGCTCGGTCAACGTGGCGTCAATATTATGGGCTTTTGTAAAGAATTTAACGCCCGCACCGAAAACGTGGAAAAGGGTACGCCCCTGCCGACCGTGATCACGGTCTATCAGGACAAGTCCTTTACGTTTGTGACCAAGACCCCGCCTGCGACCTTCTTCCTGAAGGCCGCTGCAGGTCTGAAGTCCGGCTCGGCCAAGACCGGCCGCGAAGTCGTCGGTCAGGTGACCGTGGCCCAGTGCCGCGAAATCGCCGAACGGAAGATGAAGGACCTCAATGCCAATGATATCGCGGCCGCAACCCGCATTATCGAAGGCTCCGCCCGCGCTATGGGCCTGAAAGTGGTGGAGGGCTAAGTCATGACCAAGCTCGCAAAACGTATCAAGGCCTGGGATGTTGATGCCGACAAGGCCTATGCCCTGCCTGAAGCCGTTGCCACGGTAAAGTCCAATGCCAAGGCCAAGTTTGACGAAACGGTTGAGGTTTCGGTCAATCTGGGCGTGGATCCTCGCCATGCTGACCAACAGGTCCGCGGCGTGGTTAATCTGCCGTCGGGCACGGGCCGCGATGTTCGCGTTGCCGTGTTCGCCAAGGATGCCAAGGCGGCCGAAGCCCTAGCGGCTGGCGCTGACGTGGTCGGTGCTGAAGACCTGCTGGAGCGTATCCAGGGCGGCTTTATGGACTTTGACCGGGTTATCGCAACGCCCGACATGATGGCCCTGGTCGGCCGTCTGGGTAAGGTCTTGGGTCCTCGCGGCCTGATGCCTAATCCAAAGGTCGGCACGGTGACGCCAAATGTGGGTCAGGCCGTTAAGGACGCCAAGGGCGGCGCGGTCGAGTTCCGCGTTGAAAAAGCCGGTATCGTCCATGTTGGCGTTGGCAAGGTCTCGTTCACGGACGATGCCTTGATGGTCAATATCAAGGCCCTGCTTGAGGCGTTGAACCGCTCCAAGCCTGCCGGTGCCAAGGGCATCTATATCAAGAAGGTCTCGCTCTCCTCGACCATGGGCCCTGGCCTGCGCGTCGATACGGCCAGCATTTCGGCCTAGAAGCGATCTTGGTTCCTTAAGGGAACTGAACAGCAGGCGGTCCCTAACGGGGCCGCCTGTTTTGTTGTGCTTTAGGACGTTTTCGTGATGGTCTTGGCCAGATCCGCCAGGCACCGCGCATAGAGCTTGTGCTCTTCTTCCAATACCCGGGCACTGAGACTGGCTTCCGTATCGCCAGGCAGGATATCGACCTTGGCCTGGCCCAGTATGGGCCCTTCATCGACGCCGGCCGTGACCAGATGCACCGTGCAGCCATGCTTTTCCAGGCCCGCCTCCAGGGCGCGCTGATGGGTGTGCAGGCCAGGCAGGGCGGGCAGTAGGCTAGGGTGAATATTGATCATGCGACCGGCCCAGGCCTCGACCAGGAACGGGGTTAGCACCCGCATATAGCCCGCCAGCGCCACGATCTCGATCCCCGCTTGGCGAAGCTTGGCATCGATCATGCGCTCATGCGCCAGCCGGTCCTTGCCAAACGGAGCATGTTCGATCACGGCGGTCTCAATGCCCTGCGCGGCCGCTAGGGCCAAGCCGCCCGCATCGGCCAAGTTGGCAATAACCAGCACAATTTGTGCTGGATAGGCGCGGTCTTTTGCGGCCGCGATTAGGGCCGCCATATTGGAGCCGCGGCCCGAAATCAGGATCGCGACCTTGACCTTGGTCATGCCGCAGCAAGCTCGCCGCAGATAAAGGCGTTTTCACCGGCATTGAGCAGGGCAGTCAGCACAGCCTGGGCATCGCTCGGCGCAACAATCAGCATAAAGCCAATGCCGCAATTAAAGGTACGGCGCAGTTCGTGATCGGCAACATTGCCAACCGATTGCAGCCAGGCGAACACAGGCGGCAAGGGCCAGGCCTGCCAGTCCATGCGCGGCTCTAGCCCCTCGGCTATCGCGCGGGGCGGGTTTTCGATCAGGCCGCCGCCGGTAATATGCGCGCCGCCCTTGATCAGGCCTGCCTTGATCAGGGGCAGAACGCTCTTCACATAGATTCGCGTCGGGGCCATCAGAGCCTCGCCAAGGGTCTTGCCGGGGGCAAAGGGGGCAGCATCGTTCCAGTCCAGCCCTGAGCGCTCGACCACGCGGCGCACCAGCGAATAGCCATTGGAATGGGGACCGTCCGAACCAATCCCAATCAGTATGTCACCAGCCTTTTGGTCATCCAGCCTTGGCAGCACAGCGCCCCGCTCAACCGCTCCGATCGAGAACCCGGCCAGGTCATAATCGCCGCCGGCATACATGCCCGGCATCTCTGCGGTTTCGCCGCCGACCAGGGCCGCGCCCGCCTGTTTGCAGCCCTCTGCTATGCCAGCCACCACGGCCGTTGCCGAGGTCACATCCAGCTTGCCCGTGGCGAAATAGTCTAGAAACATCAGGGGCTCAGCGCCCTGGGCCAAGAGGTCATTGACGCACATGGCGACCAGATCAATCCCGACCGTGTCGTGACGGCCGGTCTCAATGGCGATCTTGAGCTTGGTGCCGACCCCATCTGTGGTCGAGACCAGCAGGGGATCGATAAAGCCTGCGGCCTTGAGATCGAACAGGGCGCCGAATCCGCCAAGCGCCGCATCGGCTCCGGGACGGCGCGTCGCCTTGGCTAGGGGCTTGATGGCCTCGACAAGGGCGGTTCCGGCGTCGATATCCACGCCTGCCTGGGCATAGGTGAGGCCGCTTGGCTGTTCGCTCATGGGTCTATCTGGTCCTACTGACCGTCCGAAGACGGAAAAAAACATACAAAATCGTTCGCCGGGCTTGCACCACAGGCACTGGTCCGCGCTATAGCTAACCGATGACGCCGATAACCACCACTGCCGAACTGCAAGCCTTTTGCGCCCGTATCGCCAATGCGCCATTTT
>CANGEH010000263.1 GCA_947452665.1 Caulobacteraceae bacterium | reverse complement strand
TCATGGGCCTTTAGCCAACGCACACTGGCCAGCGCGCCTGCGGTCAAGGCGGGCGGCAAGGAGGTGGTGAAGATAAAGCCCGATGCAAACAGACGAATGGCATCGACCATATCGGCGTCACCGGCAATATAGCCGCCCATGACCCCAAATGCCTTGCCCAGCGTGCCTTCGACTATATCGATATCGGCCATGACCCCATCACGCTCGGCCACGCCCGCGCCGCGAACGCCATAGAGGCCAACGGCATGAACCTCATCCAAATACGTCAGGGCCCCGTATTTCTTGGCCAGGGCAATGGTGCCCGCTAGGTCGGCAATATCGCCGTCCATTGAATAGACGCTTTCGAACGCAATCAGCTTGGGCGCATCCAAAGGGGCTGCCTTGAGCAGGCTTTCCAAATGCGCAAGATCATTATGCTTGAACACTTCGCGCTTGCCGCCGCCATTGCGGATGCCCGCAATCATTGAGGCGTGGTTTAGCTCGTCAGAGAAAATGATCAGGCCAGGCAGGATCTTGTACAGGCTCGACAGCGCCGCCTCATTGGCGACATAGCCCGAGGTGAACAAGAGCGCCGATTCCTTGGCGTGTAGGTCGGCAAGCTCTAGCTCAAGCTCGACATGGTGATGGGTGGTGCCAGAGATATTGCGCGTGCCGCCTGAGCCCGAGCCATTGGCGTCGATCGCCTCATGCATGGCTTCAAGGACAACCGGGTTTTGACCCTGGCCCAGATAGTCATTCGAGCACCAGACCACGATCTCGCGCTCGCCCGCCTCAGATACCCAGGTCGCTTTTGGAAATTGGCCGCAATGACGCTTGAGATCAGCAAAGACCCGGTAGCGGCCTTCTGACCGAACCTGTCCAACTGCTGCCTGAAATGCGGCCTTATAATCCATTACCATCGCCTTTGAGCCAAAATGCAGACCTCGGGCCTGCATTCCTGTTGACCAAGTTTAACAGGCCAATCCGCCCGCCGTCATCCTAATGATAGTTCACACCGAGGACAAACACGATGCAGTGGGCGAAATGCCGCACAATCTCGCCAAGACCTGAGCCATAAGGACGGGTCTCTAGCTAGGCGGACACGGCCTGACCGGCAACCAGTTTGGCGCAAATTCTCACCTCCAACCGGCTAAATAGTAAAAAATCACAAGATCAGCCCTGCAATCAGGCTTTGGATCGGTTTGGCCCATGGTATGAACGCCACAGAATAGGGAAGGCAAATCCATGATCGATGCTTCTTCGACCGCTGAGGCGGGCCCTGGTTCAGGCCGAGACGATTCTTCCGATCGCAATCTCGCCTATCTGGTTTATGGGCTCTTATTCTTTTCGCTGTTTTTTGCCGGCGCACCGGCCCTGGTCGCAGTTGTGATTGCCTATTCAAGGCGCGGTGATGTCTCGCCCCTGATTGCCAGTCACCACCGTTTTCAGATCCTGATCTTTTGGGTCTCGATGGTCTTGGCCCTGATTGGCGGGATCAGCATATTGGCCGCCCTTGGCACCCTATTCGCCACCCTGTCGCAATCGATCAGCCACGAGGGTTCAATTTCCCTCAATAATTTCAGCCTCGAGGTCCGAGACGTTCATATGCCGGTCGCGACCATGACCTTTGCCGCGATTGCGCTGATCGCAACCCTTGCGACCGGATTTTGGCTGGTGCTGTCATCCATTTTTGGGGCCTTGCGGCTTGCCTCCGATCGCGGGATCGGCCAAAGCCGGGCTTAGGCCCGCGCCCCTGCCCCGCTGCTGCTCTTGATTGGAAGACCCCACATGAACGTTCCTAGCCTCGCCCCCTATCCGGCCACGCGCCTGCGCCGTTTGCGCCAGAGCGACTGGACCCGCAGGCTGGTGCGCGAGACGGTGCTGACCCCTAATGACCTGATCTGGTCCATGGTTGTGCATGACGGCAAGGAAGACCGCATCCCCGTGGCCTCCATGCCGGGCATGGAGCGCTTGAGCGTGCGCGAAGCGGCCAAGGCGGCGGTTCAGGCCAGGGACCTTGGCATTCCCGCCATTGCCGTTTTTCCCCATATTGATGGGTCCAAGAAGGATGCCTATGGCACCGAGGCCCATAATCCAAACGGTCTGATTGCCGATGCGGTCAAGGCCATGAAGGATGCCGCCCCAGAGGTCGGGATCATGTGCGATGTCGCGCTTGATCCCTTTACAGACCACGGCCATGACGGCCTGATCGAAAATGGTTGCATCCTCAATGACGCCACGATTGAGCGCCTGATCGAACAAGGCCTGATGCAGGCTATGGCCGGTGCGGATATCCTAGCCCCATCTGACATGATGGATGGCCGGGTCGGCGCCCTTCGCAGCGCACTGGAGGGCGCGGGGCTTAGCGATGTGATGATCATGTCCTATGCAGCCAAATATGCCTCGGCCTTTTATGGCCCCTATCGCGATGCCATTGGCTCTTCCAAGGCGCTGCAGGGCGATAAAAAGACCTATCAAATGGATCCGGGCAATACTGAAGAGGCCCTGCGCGAGGTGGCGCTGGATATAGCCGAGGGCGCAGACATGGTCATGGTCAAGCCGGGCATGCCCTATCTGGATATTATCCGCCGGGTGGTCGAGGCCTTTGCCATGCCCACCTTTGCCTTTCAGGTCAGCGGTGAATACGCCATGATCATGGCGGCGGGCGGCAAGGGCTGGATCGATGAAGAACGCGCCATGCTCGAAAGCCTGCAGGCCTTTAAGCGCGCCGGCGCGGCTGGGATCATCACCTATTTTGCCCCAAGAGCCGCCAAGCTTTTGGGCGGCTAAGGGGCCGGGCAGCTCAATTAAACGAGCGATAGGCCTTTTCGCCGTGGACGGCCATGTCTAGGCCGTCCTCAGCCACCTCATCGCTGACCCTAAGGCCAACCGTGCGGCGCACGATCCAGATCAGGCCAAGACTGGCCGCGCCGGACCAGATACAGACACTGATCACGCCCACGGCCTGGGTCAGGATCTGACCACCGATCTGGACGCCTGCAGCATAACCCACGCCGCCAAGCGCTGGGTGCGCTAGGACCGCGACCAAGAGCGTACCGACAATGCCGCCAATGCCATGCACGGCAAAAACATCGAGACTGTCATCAATCTTGAGGCCATGGCGCACCAGCTCTACGGCGTAATAGCAAACAAGACTGCCGACCGCGCCAAGCACGGCCCCGCTGAGCGGGCTAATAAAGCCAGACGCTGGCGTAACCGTGGCCAGACCGGCAACCACGCCGGTGACCAGGCCGACCATACTGACCCGGCCAAATTTGCGCCATTCGATCAGGGCCCAGACCAGACCCGCGGTCGAGGCCGACAGGTGGGTGGCCAATAGGGCTGCGCCCGCATCGGCATTAGCCGCCAAGGCGCTGCCGCCATTAAAACCGTACCAGCCAACCCAGAGCAGGCCTGCGCCCATCATGGTCATGCCCGGATTATGCGGCGGAGACAGATCACGCGGATAGCCGCTGCGTGGCCCAATCTGCCAGGCCAGCACAAGCGCTGAAACCCCTGCGGTCGCATGTACGACAAGCCCGCCGGCATAATCCATCACATGCATATTCATCAGCCAGCCGCCGCCCCAGACCCAGTGACAGACGGGTGCATAGACCCCGATCAGCCAAAGGCCCGAAAACAACAGCACGGCGCCAAACCTTATCCGCTCGACATAGGCACCAATAATCAGGGCCGGGGTAATAATCGCAAACGCCATCTGGAAAGCAAAAAACACCGATTCCGGTATGGCCCCGACCTGGGCCGTGCGCGGGAC
>CANGEH010000262.1 GCA_947452665.1 Caulobacteraceae bacterium | reverse complement strand
GGTCGTGCACAACCTGCCCGGCTTCCAGCTTTTGGACAGTTTGGCGGTTGAGGCCAGCGGCAAGGTCTGTGTCGCGACCATTATCAATGGCGGCATTACCGTATTTGACGAAGACGGTACGACCGAGCACTTCGCCTTCCCAGACCTGATTGTGACCAATATCTGTTTTGGCGGCGACGATATGCGCGATGCCTGGATCACGGCGTCTGGGACCGGCAAGCTCTTTAAGTGTCGTTGGCCACGTCCGGGCTTGAAGCTCAATTTCAATGCTTAAAGCGGTTTAAGCGCCCCAGCCCAGATCGGCCTCGCCACGCAATATGGCCTCGGTCTGGGCGGTGTGCTGACTGTCTTTGCGGTCGTGTAGAATCAGGGCTGGCAAGAGCACAAGCGGGGCCTTGCCGGTCTTGATCGCCCGCACCAGTACCCGCTTGGCCGGGGTGTCGCTAAACGGCTGGATCGGGCGGATGCGGACGCTTCCCGCCTTGGGCGACATCAGGCCCAGAATGTCCCCCAGCCGGTCGGCCCGATGGATCAAGGTCAGGGTGCCGCCCTCTTTCAGGCTCTTGAGCAAGAAGGCGATCCAGGCACCGAGGCCATCCTCGGCCATATAGGCGCCAAGGCGGCTGGCATCGGGTGCGCGCAGGCGCGATGCGTCATCGAAAAACGGCGGATTGCACAAGGCCGCATCAAATGGGGCCTGTCCCAAGGCCTTCAGGTTGGTTGGCAAGGCGGCCTCTAGGATCTGGACCCGGTCTTGCAAGCCATTCAAGGCAATATTGGCTTGGCCAAGTGCGGCGGCGGCCGGATCGCGCTCGATCCCAAAAAACAGGCTTTGCGGCCGCCGCACCGCCGCCGCCAGCAAGGCCCCCCCGACGCCGCACCCGGCCTCGATCACCCGCGCCTGTGGCCCGCTGTCGCAGGCGGCGGCCAAAAGGGCGGCATCGAGGCCCGCGCGGTAGCCTTGCTGGGGCTGACGCAGGATCACCTTGCCGTTCAGGACCGTGTCCTGTGACCAGTTTGGCCCTGTATTGAGGTCGGCTTGCGCGTTCAGATCGGTTTGGGTCATGGCTTGGCCATTTCTAGACTTGTGCTGACACCGTCCCTGACCTATCCCGCAAGCCTTGTCCATCGCAACGGGTCTTGGCATATAGGCCCGGCGCTTTGTGAACTTTACTGTTTTGATTTGCGGCCGCGCAAGCAGGAGCCTGATTTTGGACGTCGTCAACGTCGCATCCCGACCAATCGGTTCTGTCGACCGCCTCGTGCGGATGGCTGCGCAGGATATGGCCGGCGTCGATCGGTTGATTATGCTGCGCATGGACAGTCCGGTTCCGGTGATCCCAGCCCTGGCCGAGCATCTGATTGCCGCGGGCGGTAAGCGTTTGCGGCCCCTTTTGACCGTCGCGGCAGCGCGCCTGTGTCACCCCGCCGCCAGTGCGCCCGAAGCCTCCCTAAAGCTGGCGGCCGCGGTTGAGTTTATCCACACCGCCACCTTGCTGCATGATGATGTGGTTGATGGCAGCACACTGCGCCGGGGCAAGATGGCCGCGCATCTGATCTGGGGCGGATCGTCCAGCGTTCTGGTCGGTGACTTTTTGTTTGCCCGGGCGTTTGAACTGATGGTCGAGACCGGCTCCCTGCGCGCGCTGAATATTCTGGCCCATGCTTCCAGCGTCATTGCCGAGGGCGAGGTCTTGCAACTGACCCGCTCGCACGATCTGACCCTGGATCAGGCCACCTATTTGCAAATCATTCAGGCCAAGACGGCTGAATTGTTCGCAGCGGCCGCTGAGGCCGGGGCGGTGGTGGTTGGGGCGAGTGAGGCCAAGGTCCAGGCCCTGCGCGATTATGGGCTTAATCTGGGCCTGGCGTTTCAATTGGCCGATGATGTGCTGGATTATGGCGGCACGGCTTCGGATTTGGGCAAGAATGCGGGGGATGATTTTCGCGAAGGCAAGGCAACCTTGCCGCTCTTGCTGGCCATGGCCCGAACCGGTGGTGCCGAGGCTGAATTTTGGCAGCGCACTGTGGGCGATCTGAAGCAGACCGACGCTGATTTTATCCGGGCTAGGGCTCTGGTGGTCGGGTCGGGCGCGCTAGAAACCTGCTTGGATCTGGCCATGGATTATGCCGCAAAGGCCAAGGCTGCTTTGGCTGGCTTTGACAATAATGACTGGCGTCAGTCGCTAGAGGCCCTGGCCGATTTCGCCGTCAGCCGCCTGGCTTGATATCGGCCTTGGGTTTAACTGCCGGTCCAGCCAGACCCATAGACCAATCGCCGAAACAATCCCTATAGCCAATAGACCGGCCTGCCAGCCGGCTGGGGCCTGTTCAGCAGCCCAGCCTGCCAAGGTATAGACAAGCACAAGGCCCCAGAACCTTAAGGCCAGCCTGCCATGGCCCGGATGGGCTGCGAGCCAGCGTTGAAACACATGGTCCCTGTGGGCCTGAAGTAAGCCCTTACCCGCGCGTTGGCGCTTCAAGAGCGTCAAGAGCACATCGGTAAGCAGGGGCAGGCAGGCCATAACCACGCAATAGGGCGACAGGTTGGGCTGGGCATCACTATCGCTTGCCAAGACCGCAAGGCCCGCGACCATAAAGCCGGAAAACAGCGCCCCGGCATCGCCTTGAAATACCCGCCCGCCCGGCAGGTTCCAGGGCAGAAAGCCAAGCCCGGCCAAGGCGCAGACCAAGGCTGTTAGCCCCAAGGCGGATTGACCATGGCCAAGGCCAAGGGCTGCTTGACCCAAGAGCACAATAATCGCGGCCCCGGGCGACAGGCCGTTAGATCCGTCCATAAAATTGAACGCATTGACTACCACCACCATCCAAAGCGCTGTGCCTAGGACGCCAAATATGGGGCCAAGGCTTAAGGTCAGGCCAGGGGCAATAGGTAGGGTCTGGATATGGCTGCCAAATACGGCAAAGCCCAAGCCAAATAGAACCTGAATGGCCAACTTGATACGCGGGCCAAGGTCCAGAACATCGTCAAGCGCGCCAAACAGACCCATTGCCGCGGCGAGAGCCAGCAGTATGACCAATCCGGGCGCGACAAGGCCAAGCCAGGCTGCGCCCAGGCCGGTGCCAGCAATTATGCCCAGGCCCGCAGCCGTGGGTGTCGGCGCCTTGTGGTTTCGCCTCTGATCTGGCCGATCGACCGGACCCGAGACCGCCACAAGGGCGGTAACCACAAAACTGGTCACCGCCGCTGTGATCAGGGCGGGTAGGGCTTGGGCCCACATAGGCTGTTAGCGTACGGCGGCGCAGAAGCGCTGGATACGGCTGCAGGCGTCTTCCAAGATCTCGGTAGAGGTGGCGTAGGAGATGCGGAAAAAGGGCGATAGGCCAAAGGCCTCGCCATGCACTACGGCCACGCCCTCGGACTCCAGCAATTCTGCCGCAAAGTCCTCGTCATTCTTAATCACCTTGCCAGACGGCGCGGTCTTGCCGATCAGGCCTTCGCACGAGGGATAGACGTAAAATGCCCCCTCTGGTGTTGGACAGCGCAGGCCATTGGCCTGGTTGAGCATGGAGACCACAAGGTCGCGCCGCGTCTGGAAGACTTTTGCTCGGGCCGGGATAAAGTCTTGCGGCCCGTTCAAGGCCTCAACCGCGGCCCACTGGGCGATCGAGCAGGGATTGGAGGTCGATTGGCTCATGACCTTGGCCATGGCCTTGATCAGTTCAACCGGTCCGCCCGCATAGCCAATGCGCCATCCGGTCATGGAATAGGCCTTGGACACACCGTTCATGGT
>CANGEH010000261.1 GCA_947452665.1 Caulobacteraceae bacterium | reverse complement strand
GCCAAGGATGCCTGACGAAGGCCCCGGCCCGGCGACAGAAGCGAAACAGCCTCAAGAATATTGGTCTTGCCCGCGCCATTGGGGCCATAAAAATAGACCGCCCCGCCGTCCAAGGGCAGGCTGGCGCGCTCATAAGAGCGAAAGTCGGTCAAGGTTAGGCGCGTAAGACGCCCGGGCTCAGCACCGGTCATACGGGGTCCGTCCCGGCGATCAAACCCGCAGCGGCATCAGCACATAGCGCACGCCATCATCGACCGGGTCGAGCACAAGGGTTGGCGAGGCGGGGTCAGCAAACCGGAACTCAGCGCTGGTTTCTTGAATCTGTCCGGCGACATCGAGCAGATACCGGGCATTAAACCCGATCTCAAAGCCCTCGCCCTCATAATCCACTTCCAGCTCCTCAACCCCCTGACCGGCCTCCATATTGCGCACGGTCAGAATGATCTTACCCGGCTCGACCGCCATCTTGACCGAACGCGACTTCTCAGCCGAGATGGTCGCCACCCGATCAACCGCCGCCGCAAACAGGGCATTATCGACCATCAGGACGCGGTTATTATCCTTAGGAATAACCCGGGCATAATCGGGGAAGGAGCCGTCAATCACCTTGGAGGTCAGGGCCGCGCGGCCAAAACTAAACCGCACCTTGGCGGGTGATAGGTGAAGCTCGACGCTTTCGCCGGCATCTTCCAACAGGCGGCGCGCTTCTTGCACCGTCTTGCGCGGCACGATGACGCCGGGTGCACCGACCGCGCCTTCTGGCGCAAGCATTTCGGCAAGCGCCAGACGGTGGCCATCTGTGGCCACGGCCCTAAGCTTGGTGACGCCGTTTTCCACCACAGTGTGGAGGTAAAGGCCATTGAGATAATAGCGGGTTTCTTCCGTCGAGATGGCAAACCGGGTCTTGTCGATCAGGCGCATCAGATCGACCGTATCGACCACCAGCCTTGCGGTCAGGCCCTCGGACGACATGACCGGAAAGTCGCCGGCGGGCAGGACCGGCAGATTGAACCGCGACCGGCCCGCACTGACCTGCAGGCGCGGATCGTCGCCAGCAAAGCTTAACTCAACCTCGGCTCCGTCGGGCAGTTTGCGAACAATTTCGTAAAGCGTATGGGCAGGCGCCGTGATCTGGCCAGGCACTTCTACGCGCGCCTCTGCCTCGTCCGTGATTTCCATGTCCAGATCGGTGGCCGAAAAGGTTAGGGTTCCGCGCTCGGCCGACAAGAGCACATTGGACAATATCGGAATGGTATTGCGCCGCTCTACGACGCTTTGCACATGTCCGAGGGCCTTTAGCAGCGCTGCCCGCTCGATGGTAAGCTTCATCTTGTCTTCCGATCAGGAGGCCTTAAGGGCCTTGAGCTATTCCCTAACCCGGCACAGGGGCAATCGCGAGCGATTCCTCCGACAGGGAAATCGAGATTAGCGCAAAAGACACCTTAGGGAAGGGGGTCTGGACACAGATTGCAATTTGCCCGCAATCGCGCAACGGTTCCCACCTTTTCGGCGCAAATTTGCGCCTAGCCGCGCAGCTTGCGGGTCAGGGCCTCAAGGTCTCGCACCAGTTGCGGATCATCCGCGCGCAAGGCTTCAATCCGGCGCACCGCATGCAGGACTGTGGTGTGGTCGCGCCCACCGAACCGGCGGCCAATATCGGGCAAGGAGCGGGTGGTCAATTGCTTGGCCAGCCACATAGCGGCCTGACGCGGCCGTGCAATCGAACGATTGCGCCGCTCCGATATCAGATCAGCCTGTTTGAGGCCAAAATGCTCGGAGGTGGCCTTTTGGATATCATCAATCGTTATGCGCTTTTCTCCGCCGCGCAAATGCGGCCGCAAAATCGCCTGGGCCTCATCCAGCGTCAGGCGTGTCACGCCCTCGCCCGAACGGGCCATCAGGGTATTGAGCGCGCCTTCGAGCTCGCGCACGCTCTCGGTGAAGCGATCGGCTAGAAACTGCAGGACTTCAGGCCGCGCGGTAATGCCAACCAGGCCCTGCTGGCGGCCAAGGACATCAAGCTTCTTTTCCAAAATACCCAAACGCAAGGTGCGGTCGGCCGGCTCAATACCGCAAACCAGACCGGCCTGAAGGTGCGAGCGTAGCCGCGCATCAAGCTCGTCCAAGGCCGCAGGCGCACGATCCGACGAAAACACCACGCGGCGGCCGTCCTCGACCAGGGCGGTCAGGGTATGGAACAATTCTTCCTGGGTGGACTGTTTGCCACCGACAAAATGCACATCATCGATCAGCAAGAGGTCCGCCGCGCGCAGATCGTCCTTAAACGCCGTGGTGTGCTTGTCCATCACCGCCCGCACAAAGGTCGACAAGAACCGCTCAGCGGTCAGATAGACGACACGCTTTTCTGGGGCCGTACGCATGGCCTCCCAAGCAATCGCATTGAGAAGGTGGGTCTTACCAAAGCCGTAAGGCCCATGGATCAGGACGGGGTTAAAATGGCCATCCGCCCAGGACGCTACGCGCCGGGCAACGGCTAAAGCAAATTCATTGGCAGGGCCGGGCACAAAGCTATCAAATGTGAACCGCTCCTGCAGTCCCAAGGACCTAGGCGGCCGAGCGCCCTCGGCGGGCGCCGCCGCGCCGGCCATAGGCATGAGGCCTGGCATGTCCGAAGACACAGGCCTAGCGATAGCAATACGTTCGGCATCCGTCATCGAGGGCGTGCCCGCAACCGCATCAAACTCAGCGCGGGACTTGAGATCAATCTTGCGGCCCTCAGGGTCATTCATCGCCCAAAGCTCGGCAATCCGGTGCCAGGCATTGCGACGAATCCAGTCCCTAGCAATACCGGTTGGGGTCACGAGCACTAGGCCGCCATTAATGGCTTGACGAACCGTCGCCTGAGCCAGCCATGAGCCATAGGTTGCATCGCCCAGTTCAGCCTTGAGCGCTGCGCAGGCCTTGCCCCAAACGGTCCCGGCCTGACCTTGGGCGTCTACTGCGTCATAGCTCACAATCGGCATGCCTAATCCCCAAAAACCCAAACCTATGTACTGCAACCCGCCAAGGCCAAAGCCTCAGGTACCTGCAAGGACAAAACCACCGCTTGGCGCCAAATAAGATCGGCACTCAAACGAAGTGACCCCGAGCTCAAATATAGCCTCCTTCAGTCAAGCAAAGTTCGGCATGCGGAAGGCCCAACTGGACCCTTCGCTTTTGCCGTCATCTGCTGAAAGATGGAACACGCTGAGGAGCTAAGAGTAGCCTTGATCAGGGGCGGGTCAACGCAGATTCTTTGGTTAAAATTCAGATATATTTGTTGACTCACAAAACATCTAAATTCGCCAATGCCATAGCCGATCATCCTCACGAAATGGTGTGAAACTTTTCCGTAGGGAAACAAAAAATCGGCGAGACCATTGGCCTCACCGATCATTTATTATTGAAATTTATCAATAGCTTAAGGCCGGTTACCCGGCCTCAGCAGCAAACTAGGCCGCGTCAAGCTTCTTGAGTTGTGCAGCCAGGCGAGACACCTTGCGCGAGCCGGTATTCTTGTGCACCACGCCCTTGGACACGGCGCGCATCAATTCCGATTGGGCCTCGACAAAAGCGCCCTTGGCCGCGGCGACATCGCCAGCCGTCAGGGCTTCTTCGAACTTGCGCAAAAAGGTGCGGACGCGGGAACGACGGGCCTTATTGACCTCTGTACGGCGCTCGATCTTACGGATCGCCTTTTTGGCGCCGGGCGTATTGGCCATGGGTTTTAAAACCTTCGAATGGATAAGCGGCGG
>CANGEH010000260.1 GCA_947452665.1 Caulobacteraceae bacterium | reverse complement strand
TTCGGTGCCGCAAGCACCTGTTCCCAATGGCGGTGCGGTGGAGTGGTTTAAGGGTCAACACGGCGTGCGCCTGCGCGCCGCCGTGTTTTCACCCCCCGGCAAGCCCCGCGGCTCAATCGTTCTGAGCCCCGGGCGTACCGAGGCGATTGAGAAATATTTCGAGGTCGTCAGTGCCCTGCAAGCGCGCGGCTTTGTGGTTCTGGTCCATGACTGGCGCGGCCAGGGGCTATCGCACCGTATGCTTGGCGAGCGGCTCAAGGGTCATGCCGCCGGGTTTGAGCCGTTTTTGGCCGATTATCAGGCCTTATTAGCCCATTTTGCCGATCGCCTGCCGGGGCCCTGGATCGCTATGGGCCATTCCATGGGCGGCTGTCTGACTGCTCTGGCCCTTGGCCATGGCGAGAACCGGTTTAGCGCGGCCGTGCTTTCAGCGCCCATGTTCGGCATCCAGACGGGCGGCATGCCCAAGGGCCTGACCAAGGCCTTGACCAAGATTATGATCACGCTCGGACAGGGCTCTGCCTATGTGCTGGGCGATCCGGGTAAGCCGTTTGATGATGACTTTGCGGCCAATCGCCTGACCCATGACCGGGCAAGGTTTGAACGGGCGCATGCGATTATCATGGCCAATCCCGATCTGGCGCTTGGTGCACCGACCTGGCTTTGGCTGGATTTTGCGTTTCGCGCCTGTGCCTGGCTGGCCAAGAGCCCAAGCCTGACCCGGATCGCAATTCCGGTCCTAGTGTTTAGCGCAGGCGAAGAGGCGCTGGTGGATAATGTCGAGCAGGCCCATGTCACAGCCCGCCTGCCACAGGGGCGACTGATCACGGTTCCAGGTGCTTTTCACGAAATCTTGATGGAAACCGATGCCTTGAGCGCCCCGTTCTGGTCAGAGTTTGACCTCCTGGCAGATCAGATCGCTCCACCGCTCTAGGCTAGGGCTAAGTTGACGTGCGCTGCATTGATTTATTCTATGCAAATTAGAAATTAAATCGATTGGCCCTTTGCGCCTGGCGACTTTACAGTTCAAGTCGCCAATGATCGTTGGCCATCTGAGCCAGCTTCGCAAAGGAAAACGCACATGAGCCTCGCCAAGAGCAAGACCCTCGAAAACCTGAAAGACGCTTTCGCTGGCGAAAGCCAAGCCAATCGCCGCTATCTCTATTTCGCGCAAAAGGCTGATATTGAAGGCTATAACGATGTCGCCGCTGTGTTCCGTTCCACCGCTGAAGGTGAAACCGGCCACGCGCATGGGCACCTAGAGTTCATGGAAGCCGTGGGCGACCCAGCAACCGGCCTGCCCATCGGTGGCACGGAAAACAATCTCAAGGCCTCGATTGCCGGTGAGACCCACGAATATACCGACATGTATCCTGGCATGGCCAAGACCGCACGTGAGGAAGGTTTTGACGAGATTGCCGACTGGTTCGAGACCCTGGCCAAGGCTGAAAAGTCCCATGCCGGCCGCTTCCAGCGCGCCCTCGAAAGCCTAGCCTAAACCGATACCGGGCGGCGCAGGTCGAAAGCCTGCGCCGCTCCCCCTCGCCCCCTCCACCGCTTCGCGGTCCCCCTCGCCCAAGGGGGGAGGATTAAGGTTGGCTAAACTTCCCCACTTGGGGGAAGTACCGGCCAAGCCGGGGAAGGGGGCGCTTACTTCCACGACCATGTCCTTGAGGATTCGCTATGGCCGATAGTCCCAAAACCGCGCGTGAGGGCAGCCTGGATGCGCCTTTTCGTCACCCGATCGCCTGGCGCGATGAGGCCTTTTATGATCTGGCCGCGGTCGAAAAGGAGATGGAGCGGCAGTTTGATGTCTGCCACACCTGCCGGCGCTGTTTTAACCTCTGCGACAGCTTTCCGCGCCTTTTTGACCTGATTGATGAGAGCAAGACCGGCGAGCTTGATAGCGTGGCCAAGGCTGACTATGCCAAGGTCGATGAAGCCTGCACCCTGTGTGACATGTGCTTCTTGACCAAGTGCCCCTATGTGCCGCCGCACGAATTCGATATTGATATTCCCCACCTGATCTTGCGTTATCGCGCCGCCAAGCGCCGGGCGGGTGAGCGTGATTTTGTCCGCGAGCAGCTGGGCATGACCGACCGCAATGGCAAGCTGGCCAAGCCAGTCGCGGGCCTAGCCAACTGGGCCACCGCACGCAAGAACACGCCCTTGCGCAAGCTGCTCGAAGCCATTGCCCAGATCGATGCCGAGGCTGAGCTGCCGCAATACCATTCCAAGACCGCAACCGACCTCTTGGCCACGCCCTTTGCACCTGATCCTGCAGGTCCCGCCTTTGGCCAGCGCAAGGCCGCCCTCTATGCCACCTGTTTTGTCGATTATAATGCCCCCGATACGGCGGTGGTCGCCGCCAAGGTTCTGGCCAAGCAGGGCGTTGAGGCCAAGCTGGTCTATCCAGAATGCTGCGGCATGCCCCAGCTAGAATCGGGCGATCTGGCCGATGTCGCGGGGCGGGCTGAGCGGGTGGCCAAGGCGTTTGCGCCCTATATCGAGCAAGGTTTTGAGATCGTTGCCCTGACCGCTAGCTGCGGCCTGATGATGAAGTTTGAATGGCCCCTGCTTCTGCCCGAAAACGCAGCGGTTCAGGCCCTGGCCCGGGCCACCCGCGATGTCAGCGAATATGTCGTCGATATTGCCAAGACCCAAGGCCTGGCGCCCGGCCTTAGCCCGGTTGAGGGCGGCGTCACCGTCCATCATGCCTGCCATGCCCGCGCCCAAAACATGGGTGCAAAGTCGGCTGAGCTTTTGCGGCTCATTCCCGATACGCGGGTTGAGATTGTCGAGCGCTGTTCGGGCCATGGCGGCACATTTGGCGTCATGAAGGACACCCGCCCACTCGCCGTCAAGATTGGCAAGCCCGCTGCCAAGGCTGTTGCGCAAAAGGACACAGCTGAGCTGTGCTCCGACTGCCCGCTGGCCTGCAAGCATCTGGGCCAGATCCTGATTGCCGAGACCGGCGACAAGGCCCAGCCGCGCCAATCCCACCCCATTGAAATCTTTGCCCGCGCCTATGGCGTGATCTGACAAGGAATGATCCCTATGACCGCTTCTGTTCGCCAAATCAGCGCTTCGGACCTGATGTCCGATGCCGAGTTTTCCAAGGTCCGTAAGGAGCGCCGCGCGGCCCTCTTGCCGATCAAGCGCCTGCGCCGGGTGCATTTGGGGCCCCACTGCACCTTCTATTTTGAGTGCTATGACACCATGCTGTTCCAGATTCAGGAAATGCTCTTGATCGAAAAGGGCGGGGCAGCACAGATTCCGGACGAACTGGCGGCCTATAATCCCCTGGTGCCACAGGGGCGTGAACTGGTCGCGACCATCATGTTTGAGGTCGAGGACCCGGTGCGCCGCGCCGAGGTGTTGGCGCGTCTGGGCGGGGTTGAGGACCTTTTGTATGTTAAGGTCGGTGAGACCAAGATCTATGGCCTAGCCGATGGCGATGAGGAACGCACCCGTGACGATGGCAAGACCTCGGCGGTGCATTTCCTACACTTCCCCCTAGCCCCCGAACAGATTGCCCAGTTCCGCGACCCCGCCACCACCATCATGATCGGCAGCGATCATGAGTCTTATGCGCATATGGCCCTACTCAGCCCAGCCACGCGCGCAGAACTGGCCCGCGATTTTAGCTAATGGCGGGCGGAGTGCCATTAGCATTCCAAGTTCGCTAGACAGGGCTAGCTGTGCGGGTTAGCGTTCAAACAGGTGATCGCTGATTACCTGTTTGGCGTCACTCCCGAGAAGGCAAGTCTGATGAGCGGTAAC
>CANGEH010000259.1 GCA_947452665.1 Caulobacteraceae bacterium | reverse complement strand
GCGGCGGCGCAAGAGCGGGTGCTGGGCGATCTCTTGGTCGAGCAATCGGTCGAAAAGGCGGTCAATGAAGGCGCGATCCGCTCGCTCTATCAAGACCAGCTCAAACAGGCCCGCCAGTCCGAAGAATTCCGCGCCCGCCAGATCGTGGTCGGCACCCAGTCCGAGGCTGAATCGGTGCGTAAACTGCTCGCCACCGGCGCGTCTTTCGAGGCCTTGGCCATGGAGCGCTCGATTGATTCGGCCACCCGCTTTAATGGCGGTGATCTGGGTTATTTTACCGCCGATGTCATGCCAGAGGCCTATGTCGCGGCCCTAAAATCGGCCAAGCCCGGTTCGGTGGTCGGGCCGGTCAAGACCGATGTTGGCTATGCGGTCCTAAAGGTTGAGGATCGTCGCCCCGAAGAGCCGATTACGCTCGAGGCTGCCCGGCCGCAGATTGTGCGCTTCTTGACCTATGATCAGGTGCGTGAACTGCTCGAACGTCTGCGCAAGCGGGCCAAGATCCAGACCCTGATTGGCCCGCCCCTGGATGTGCCCGGCGCGCCGTCTGAACCCGCTTCCGCCCCGCCTGAGACCGCGCCTGCGACAGCGGCACCTGCAGCCGCCGCTCCGGCAGCCAAGCCCGGCAAGCCCTCATGAGCGGCGCGTCTGTATTGCAAAGACTGCTGGATCGCGCCTTCGGCTTGCTGAACCCGGTGCGCGCCAGTGGTGGGCCGGGCAAGCCGGGTCTATTGGTCTCGCCGCTCGCTGTACCCTTCCCCAATATCTTGCCGGTCGAGGGGGTCGAGATCGCCATTGGCCGGGCGGGCTATTACAAGCATCAACGCGACGATGTTCTGGTCATGCGCTTTTCAGAAGGCACCACCTGCGCCGGTGTCTTTACCCGCCATGCGGTGGGCTCGGCCCCGGTCGATTGGTGCAAGCGCCAGCTAGAGGCCTCAGGCGGCGAGGATATCCGCGCCCTGGTGGTCAATGCCGGCTGTGCCAATGCCTTTACCGGCAAGCCTGGCGCCGATGCGGCCCGGCGCGTGGCCTCGGCCGTGGCCAAGCGGCTGGATATTCGCCAGCGCGACATCATGCTGGCCTCGACCGGCGTTATCGGGGTGGTGCTGGATGACGCCAAGCTCACCGCCCGCCTGCCAGAGCTGGAGGCAGACCTCGATGCCGGTCAAAGGACCTGGGCCGATGCGGCCCAGGCCATCATGACCACCGACACCTTTGCCAAGGGCGCGTTTGCGACGGCCATGATCGAGGGTGTGCCGGTACGGATTGCCGGGATCACCAAGGGCTCTGGCATGATTGCGCCGGACATGGCGACCATGTTGGCCTTTATAGCCACCGATGCTGCCATTGCGCCCGCCGCCCTGCAGGCCCTGGTCAGCCTCTATACCCGCACCACCTTTAACGGGGTCACGGTCGATGGCGATACCTCGACCAATGATACCTGCCTATTGTTTGCCACGGGCAGGTCCGGCGCGCCCAGGATTGCCCGGGCCGGGGATCGCAGGCTGGCTGATTTTCGCGAAAAGCTGGAACAGGTCATGCTCGATCTGGCGCTTCAGCTCGTGCGCGACGGCGAGGGGGCCAGCAAGTTCGTCAAGATCACGGTCAGCGGTGCCCAATCGCCCGCCTCGGCGCGCAAGATTGCCAAGACGGTGGCCGAATCGCCCCTCGTCAAGACCGCCTTTGCCGGAGAAGACGCCAATTGGGGCCGGATTGTCATGGCGGTTGGCCGGGCCGATGAGCCGATCAATCGCGAGCGTCTGGGCATAAGGTTCGGCGATCTGGCCGCAGCGGCCGATGGTGCCGTCTCGCCCGGCTATGATGAGGCGGCCATGAGCGCCTATATGAAAAACGCGGAGCTCGAGGTCAGTGTCGATGTTGGGGTGGGCCGCTCCAGCGCCTCGGTCTGGACCTGTGACCTGACCAAGCGGTATATCGAGATCAATGGCGACTATAGAAGCTAAGCCCGCCCTGCCGCTGGTCCCGCCCCTGGTCCTCGTCGTGGCCTGCGCCCTGGTCGATACAGACGGCCGGGTGCTGATCTGCAAGCGCCCCGAAGGCAAGGCGCTAGCGGGCCTTTGGGAATTTCCCGGCGGCAAGGTTGAGCCGGGCGAGGGGCCAGAAGCCGCCCTGATCCGCGAAATGGACGAAGAACTGGGCATAACGATTACCGCCAGTTGCCTAGCCCCATTCGTATTTGCCTCACACAGCTATGAGACCTTTCACCTTCTCATGCCGCTTTATCTCTGCCGGCGTTGGGAGGGGGTGGTGGTGGCCAAGGAACATGCCGCCCTAGCCTGGGTCAAACCCAACGCCCTCAGCACCTATGCCATGCCCCCCGCAGACGCGCCGCTCGTAGCCTATTTGCGTGATTTTTTGTAGGTCCCTGCCCCTAGAGCTTTTCGCGTTTGAGCTTGATGCCGGCGGCTTCGCGGTCCCAGGTGTCGGGGGTGATGCCGTCCTTGCGCAGTTCGGCCTTCATGACCTTGGCGGTTGGGGTCTTGGGCAGTTCATCCAGGATGCGGATATAGCGCGGGACCATGAAATAGGGCAGGCGGCCTTCGAGAAAGCTGATCAGCTCAGCCTTATCAATGCTGCGGCCCGGCACGGGCGCGATCACGGCCATGACCTCGTCTTCGGAATAGGCGCTTGGCACACCGATCACGGCGGCCTCGCGCACATCGGGATGGGCGACAATATCGTTCTCGACCTCAAAGGATGAGATGTTTTCGCCGCGGCGGCGGATGGCGTCCTTGACCCGGTCGACAAAGTAATAATAGCCGTCCTCGTCGCGCTTAAAGGCGTCGCCGGTATGGAACCAGCCATTGCGCCAGGCCTTGGCCGTGGCTTCTGGATTATTGTGATAGCCGCTATTCATGGCAAAGGGCCGGTCGGTGCGCACCAGCATTTCGCCAACCGCGCCTATGGCAACCTCGCAGTCATTCGCATCGACCAGTCGCACATCCACGCCGCGCCGCACCGTGCCGCAGGTGCCCGGCTTGACCGGATTGGGTTCAGACACGATCGGAGACGAGATCTCGGTCATGTTGAAAATCGTATAGATATCAATGCCAAACCGGTCATGGAACGGGCCAGACACCTCGGTAAGGGGCACCATGAGGGCTGTGCGCACCTTGTGGCCGCGGTCGGCGTCGCTGGGCGGGTTCTTGATCAGGAAGGTGGCCATGACGCCCAGAAGGAAGATCGATGTGCACTCGGTCTTGCGCACAAAATCCCAGAAGGTATCGGTCGAGAAATTCTCCATCAGGGCAATCGATCCGCCCCTTGCCAGCATCACAAAGGGCAGGCCCAGCCCGCCAATATGGAAGATGGGCATATTGACCAAGAACCGGTCCTCGCCGGTTATGAAGGGCCAGCTATCGGGCCCGGCATTGGTATAGAGGTGCAGATAGGACGACAGGACGCCCTTGGACGGCCCGGTCGTGCCAGACGTATAGATCACCGACTGGGTATCCCAAGGCTCGATAGGCCGGGCCAGCGGCGCAAGCTCGTCCTCGGTGCCGGTCAGGCTTTCAAACGCGCTGGCGCTAAACCGCGCCGGGGCCTGGCCGTCGCCGAGCACCACCACATGACGCACGGCGGCAGGATCGGCATCTTCCAGCCGCTCCAATAGGCCCGCATGCGCAATCAACAGGCTGGCATCGGAGTTTTTGAGCACATGCTCTAAAATCGCGCCGCGATAGGCGGTATTAAACGGCACAAATACTGCGCCCAGATAATTGATCGCATAAAAGGTCAATAGGGCCTGACGGCAATTGGG
>CANGEH010000258.1 GCA_947452665.1 Caulobacteraceae bacterium | reverse complement strand
TGACCATAAAAGCCCGCACTGGTCATGAATTGCCACTGGGTGCTCGACCAGGCCGCAGAGCCGCCATCGGAATTGGTCACGCCTTGGGTCGACAGGGCCGAGGCCTCTGCCGTGCGGGCCAGGGTTTCCAAGGATTCTGGGCTTGGCTCGGTCGGGTCATAAAGATCCAGATCGCGGTGCGGGGCCTTGGCCAGAAGCGCCGGATCGGCCAGGCTGGCATAGGGGTCTTCCGGTGCAAGGCGCGCCATGGCCACAGCCCGCTCAACCAGCTTGGTCCGCGCCGCCTTGGAAATGTCTGAGCCGGAGACAACGGCCTGGCGCTTGCCGACAAAGACGCGCAGGCCCAGATCGCGCGCCTCTTCGCGCTCGACCTCTTCGAGGGCATTCATGCGCACCCCAATCGACAGGGACTGGCGATGGGCCAGAACCGCATCGGCTGCATCGGCCCCGGCCTTGGTGGCGGCGGCGATCAGATCATGTAAAAGGGAGTCATCCATGGGCCCTTATCGCTCATGGGCCGGGGTCACGGCAAGACCAAGCCTTGGTGACCCTCTTGATTCAGGGCCTGGCTAGGAAATAGCGTCGAACAATAAGACCGTAATGGCAAATATGAAGGCTACCCAGGTCAGCAAGGTTCCGCCTGAGCGGCCAAGCGATGTGCCGGTGGTCTGGCTAATGCCCACCGCATGACCAACCCGTCCGGTGAGGAATAAGAGGCCATAGAGGTGCACGGCCAAGGGCGGCGCGCCTGAGACCGCTAGCATGATCAAGGCACCCAGTCCGGCCCCGGCATATTCGGTGGCATTGCCAAATGCGCGGATGGCCCGCACCAATTCGGGCACGCCATCATCGCCGATCAGCACCTTGTGCTGGCTACGCTGGCGCACCACCAAGAGCGAGAGCACCAGGATCAGGATCAGGAATAGGGCGGTCCAGAGGGCCGCTGCGCGGGCGGAAGGGGAAACAATGTCCAAGGCCAACTCCCTTTATGCTCAAGCCCGTATAAAAACCAAAACCAGCCAAGGCAGCAAGGCCTAGCCGCCCCATAATGGGTTTACTTCCAGATCGGCTTACCAGAGCCAGGCAGGCCAAGGCTTGCCCATTTGTCACTGACCGCATCGATCACGGATTGATCCATGCGGATTTCTTGGCCCCATTCACGCTTGGTTTCAGGCAGCCACTTGTCGGTCGCATCGAGCCCGATCTTGGAGCCAAGCCCCGATTCCGGCGAGGCGAAATCGAGATAATCAATCGGAGTGTTTTCGAGCACCGTAATGTCCCTAGCCGGGTCCATCTTGGTCGAGATCGCCCACATCACGTCCTTCCAGTCGCGGGTATTGATGTCGGCATCGACCACAATCACCCATTTGGTGTACATAAATTGGCGAAGATACGACCAGACACCGAGCATGACCCGCTTGGCATGGCCCGGATAGGCCTTCTTGATCGAGACCACGGCGATCCGGTAGCTGCAACCCTCCGGCGGCAGCCAAAAATCGACGATTTCCGGAAATTGCTGGCGCAGCAGCGGTATGAAGACCTCGTTGAGCGCCTCGCCCAAGACGCTCGGCTCGTCCGGTGGCCGACCTGTAAAGGTGGTCAGATAGATGGGCTTGCGCCGCATGGTAATGGCGCTGATCTGAAAGATCGGGAAGGGTTCGACTGAATTATAATAGCCGGTATGGTCGCCATAGGGGCCCTCATCGGCATATTCATCCAAGAGCACATGGCCTTCCAGCACGATCTCGGCCTCGGCCGGGACCATGAGCGGCACGGTCTTGGCCGCGACCAGCTCGGCCTTGGCCCCGCGCAAGAGGCCAGCGAACTGATATTCGGACAAGGTGTCGGGCACGGGCGTGACGGCGGCTAGGATGGTCCCAGGGTCGGCACCTAGGACGGCGCAGGCGGGCAGGGGCTCACGCTTGCCAGACTCTTTCCAGCGGCGATGGTGTTGCGCGCCGCCGCGATGGGCTAGCCAGCGCATGATCGCCCGGTCCTTGCCAATCACCTGCATGCGATAAATACCAAGATTGAAATCGTCTTCGCGGTCCTTGCCCGGCCCCTTGGTCACGATCAAGGGCCAGGTGATCAGGGGCGCAGGCTCGCCGGGCCAGCAGGTCTGAATCGGCAATTTGGTTAGGTCGATCTGGTCGCCCGTCAGCACCACTTCTTGCACAGGCGCCTTTTTGACGATCCTGGGCCGCATGGACATGACGGTGCGGGCCAAAGGCAAGAGCTCTAAGGCATCGCTAAAGCCCTTGGGTGGTACAGGCTGGCGCAAAAAGGCCAAGATTTCGCCGACCTCGCGTAGCTCGCCGGCTGTGGTGCGCGACTCCCCGCCAAGCGTCACGCCCATGGCCACGCGCTTGACCGTGCCAAACAAATTGACCAGGCAGGGCATGTCTGAGGGCTGACCATCGGCCATGGTGACATTTTCGAACAAGACGGCAGGGCCGCCCTCGGCCAAGAGCCTCGTCTGGATCTCAGTCATTTCCAGCACGGTCGAGACCGGCTCGGTCACCCGTACCAGCTCGCCTGCAGCTTCCAGCTTGGCGATGAAATCCCTTAGACTGCGATAGGCCATTTGCTCTTCCCTGCTCTGGGTGGGAAACTAGGGCGATGGGGCGGTAAAGTCACGCCCTGCAAGGCATGACCAGCAAGGTTCCGGTTTCGTTTAGGGCGCGGGGCGGGTAATCAAGTGCCGTGACTGAGTCCGTAAACCTTCCCGCGATTCCACCGGCCCTTGTCGTGCATCCGGGCCGCCGCGCCGCCATGGCGGATGCGGGCGGGGTGGGACGGATTGGTCCGGCACCGGCCAAGACCCTGTTCGAGCGCGGCCCTGTGTTGGTGGTCCATGCCAGCCTGACCGCCCGCCGTCTTGGTTTGAACCCGCCGCCGCGGGGCCCTAGCTATTTTGATGTGCTGGAGCTTTATGCCTTTGTCCGGCCCGCTAGGTTTTGCGCGCCCTCAGCAGCGGGCCTGGCGCTCGCGCTTGGACAGGCTGAGCCGCGCAGCCTAGACGATCAGGCCGCAGCCCTGCGCGATGGCGCGGCCAGCCTATTGGCCGAATTGGCCGGCGGGCCATGGCCAAGCCGCGAAGATGCCTTGGGCCTGGCCGAGACCCTGGGCCGCGCCGGTTGGGCCTGGGCCGCGCATGTGATTGCCGCAATCCGGTCTGGACCCGTGCGCGATGGCTCGCGCGCCGCTGGTATGGATGTCTGGTCGCGCATCCCCGAATGGGAGGACCAGGCCCCGCCGGGCGAATCGGGCAATCAGCCGGTCAGTCCAGAGGCGGCGCGCACGCGGTTGGCTGAGCTCTTGGCAAGATCTGGTCTGGATGAGGCTAGGCCCTCACAAGCCGATTATGCCGCAGAAGCGGCCTTTGCCTTTCAGCCGCGCGAGCGCGAGGGCGAGCCGCGCATGATGCTGGCCGAGGCCGGAACCGGGGTGGGCAAGACCCTTGCCTATCTAGCTCCCGCCTCGCTCTGGGCCCAGGCCAATGGTCCGGCGGTCTGGGTCTCGACCTATACTCGCGCCCTGCAACGCCAGATCGCGCGCGAAAGCGTCGCCCTATTTCCAGACCTGGCTGAGCGGGCGCGTAAGGTGGTGGTGCGCAAGGGCCGCGAAAACTATCTGTGCCTTTTGAACTATCAAGATGCGGTCCAGGCGGCGCAATTGGGCAATGGCGACCTGATTGGCCTGGCCCTTACCGCGCGTTGGATCAGGGCTAGCCGCGACGGGGATATGACCGGCGGCGATTTTCCAGCCTGGCTGCCGGGCCTGTTT
>CANGEH010000257.1 GCA_947452665.1 Caulobacteraceae bacterium | reverse complement strand
GCCTCTTCTGGATCGAAGGCTGTGGCGCACTTGGGGCACACCGCAGGACGACGCAGGAGGTCATAAAACTTAGCCTGGCAGTTCGGGCAAACTTGTTTGGAGCCCAATTCGGGACTGGCCAATAGGAACGATCCTTTAAGAGCCTGTTTCTAGAGCGGTCGGTCACTTGCCATGGGCCGCCGCCGCTGTCAAAAGCAAAGCCCACATTTTCTCATCTGAATTGCATTTATTGCTCCGACCCCGGCCCAAAGGAGGCCCCGGCCCGCCCCATGACCGCTGATTTGCCCCAGACCCTGACTGCCAAGCCCTCAAACGCCCTGATCGGGCGAGTCACCGCGCCCGGGGACAAGTCGATCTCGCATCGTGCGCTTTTGCTGGGGGCCATGGCCCATGGCACCACCATGATCGAGGGTTTGTTGGAAGGTCAGGACGTTTTGCACACAGCCTCGGCCATGCGCCGGTTTGGCGCAAGCGTGACCCAGACCGGACCGGGCAGCTGGACGGTTGAGGGCAAGGGGGGCTTGAGCGAGCCTGTCGACATCATCGATTGCGGCAATGCCGGGACCGGCGTGCGGCTGATCATGGGCGCGGCAGCCGGGTATGATCTGGCGGCGACCTTTACCGGCGACGCGTCCTTGCGCGGACGGCCCATGGGCCGGGTTTTGACGCCGCTGGGCCAGATGGGCGCAAGCTGGACGGGGCGCAGTGGCGGCCGCCTGCCCTTAACCTTGCAAGGCGGAGGCCTCAGCGCGATCGCTTATCGCCTGCCGGTCGCCTCGGCCCAGGTTAAGTCGGCGGTGCTTTTGGCCGGCCTAAACGCCAAGGGCGGGGTCGAGGTGCAAGAACCCGAAGCCACCCGCGACCATACAGAGCGAATGCTGCGGGCCTTTGGCGCAAATGTGCAGGTCGAGGATAAAGACAATATACGGCTAATCCGGCTGGCGGGTGGCCAGGCCCTGAGCGGGACCCATGTCCGCGCGCCGGGCGATCCCTCCTCAGCGGCCTTTCCAATTGTCGCGGCCCTGATCACGCCGGGCTCTGAGGTGACTGTGACCGGCGTTATGCTAAACCCCCTAAGGGCAGGCGTCTTTACGACCTTGCAGGACATGGGCGCGGACCTGACCATTTCCAATCTGCGCGAAGAGAGCGGTGAGCCGGTCGGCGACCTAACCGCCCGCTATAGTGCGCTCAAGGGCGTGACCGTGCCGCCAGAGCGCGCGCCTGCCATGATTGATGAATATCCAATCCTGGCGGTTGCGGCAGCCTTTGCCACAGGCACCACCATTATGCGCGGCATCGGCGAGATGCGGGTCAAGGAAAGCGACCGTATTGCCCTGATGGCTGCAGGCCTTAAAGCCTGCGGCGTCGACCTAGAAGAAGAGCCCGAGGGCCTGATCGTGCATGGCAATGGCAAACCGCCCAAGGGTGGCGCCACGGTCGTCACCAAGGGCGATCACCGGATTGCCATGGCGCATCTGGTGCTCGGCCTTGCGGCTCAGAGCGGCGTCACCGTCGATGAGCCCGGCATGATTGCCACCAGCTTTCCGACCTTTCACAGCCTAATGACCGGCCTGGGCGGCCAGATCAGCGCATGATCAGGCCCTTGGTCATTGCCGTGGATGGCCCAGCCGCCTCGGGCAAGGGCACGATTGCGGCTGGCCTTGCCCAAGCCTATGGCCTGCCCCAACTCGATACCGGCCTGCTCTATCGCGCCGTCGGGGTTGCGGTCTTGGCCAAGGGCGGGCAGCTGGCCGATGCAGCCGCGGCGTCCGAGATCGCCAAATTGCTGGACCTTTCAAGCCTAAACCAACCCGCCCACCGCACCCGCGCCGCGGGCGAGGCCGCCAGCCAGGTCGCCGTGCATCCCGCCGTGCGCCTAGCCCTGCTCGAGGCCCAGCAAGCCTTTGCTCGTCAGCCGAGCGGTGCCGTGATTGATGGCCGCGATATTGGCACCGTGATTGCCCCCGATGCCGTCGCCAAATTGTTTGTCACAGCCAGCCCCGAAATTAGGGCGCAGCGGCGCTGGAAACAGCTGACAGGCCAGGGCGAGACGGTTAGCCTTGCCGATGTGCTGGAGGATATCCGTATCCGCGATGCCCGCGATTCAGGGCGGGATTCGGCCCCTCTGACGCGCGCGGAAGACGCCATCTTGCTCGATACCTCAAGAATGACTATAGAAGACGCCGCCGATGCAGCCCGCCGCATCGTCGAGGCTGCGCGCATCCGGTCAAACGGATAATCCCATCGCGCTTTTCCCTCGACCCGCCGCGGGAACGACAAACGCGCAAAGGACAGGACGGGCTTGCCCAGACTGGCTTTTTCACGCCCTCGGTTCAACCCTTAACCGAATGATCCTTACCCCCGTGTGGGCGGCTTAAGTCCGTCCCGGTATGTGATCGTTCAAGCACGACGAAAGACTGGAATGGCTGACGATATGAGTATGAACCCCACCCGCGACGACTTTTCCGCCCTACTCGACGAAGCTTTCGGCTCGACCGACTTCGCCGAGGGCACGGTTGTTAAAGGCAAGATTGTCGGAATCGAAAAAGACTTCGCCATTGTCGATGTCGGTCTGAAGACCGAAGGTCGCATCCTTCTTAAGGAATTTGGCACCGGTGCTGACGGCAAGGCGACTGCCGCGATTGGCGATACGGTTGAGGTCTTCCTTGAGCGCGTGGAAAACGCCCTCGGTGAAGCCGTCATCAGCCGCGAAAAGGCCCGCCGCGAAGAAGCCTGGACCCGCCTCGAAGGCGTGTTCGAGCGTCAAGAGCCGGTGGTCGGTTCGATTGTTGGTCGGGTTAAGGGTGGCTTTACCGTGGATCTGGGCGGGGCCTCGGCCTTCTTGCCCGGCAGCCAAGTCGATATCCGCCCGGTTCGCGATGTCGGCCCGCTCATGGGCAAGGAACAGCCTTTCGCCATTCTGAAAATGGACCGTCCGCGCGGCAATATCGTCGTTTCGCGCCGCGCCATTCTGGAAGAAGCCCGCGCCGAACAGCGCACCGAGCTTGTCTCGCAGCTGCTTGAAGGTGAAATCCGCGACGGCGTCGTCAAGAACATCACCGATTACGGCGCATTCGTTGATCTGGGCGGCATTGATGGCCTGCTGCACGTCACCGATATGAGCTGGAAGCGCGTGTCTCACCCCAGCCAGGTTCTGGCCGTGGGCGATACGGTCAAGGTGCAGATCGTCAAGATCAATCCAGACACCCAACGCATCAGCCTGGGCATGAAGCAATTGCAGTCCGATCCTTGGGACGGAGTGGAAGCCAAGTATCCTGTCGGCGCCAAGCTGATGGGCCGCATTACCAACATCACCGATTACGGCGCATTTGTTGAGCTGGAAGCCGGCGTTGAAGGTCTGGTCCATGTCTCGGAAATGTCCTGGACCAAGAAGAACGTGCATCCTGGCAAGATCGTTTCCACCAGCCAAGAAGTCGAAGTCGTGGTTCTGGACGTCGATCCATCCAAGCGCCGCGTCTCGCTTGGCCTCAAGCAGGCCATGGCCAATCCTTGGGAACAGTTCATCGAGACCCATCCTGTTGGGTCCACCGTCGAGGGCGAAGTCAAGAACGCCACCGAGTTTGGCCTGTTCATCGGGCTGGACAACGACATCGACGGCATGGTGCACCTGTCCGACATCGATTGGAGCACGGCGGGCGAAGAAGCCATCCAGCGCTACAAAAAGGGCGACATGGTCAAGGCCAAGGTCCTGGATGTCGACGTCGAGAAGGAACGCATCTCGCTGGGCATTAAGCAGCTTGGCGGCGATCCCATGGCCGGTGACTCCTATCGCAAGGGCCAGACGGTCACTGTGATTGTCACCGAAATCACCAGCGGCGGTATCGAAGTCAAGTT
>CANGEH010000256.1 GCA_947452665.1 Caulobacteraceae bacterium | reverse complement strand
GCGTTTGTATTTTAGGTACCGTTCCTGCCTTAGCCTGCGCTCAAGCCCTGACCCAAGATACCCAGACACAGGCCAGTCCAACCATGGCGGACCCTGTCGCCAAGCCGGGCCCCGACCTGATCGGCGACCTAATTTCGTCCAGCCTGTCTGAGGTCAAGGCCAGTCTGCCATCGGTTGATTGGACCCTGGTGGCGCGGATGTATCACATCGGCAATCGCGGCGTTGGCGGGCGGGACTCGCTGGGCTGCAAGGTCGTGCCGCTGCGCACGGTGGCGATTGATCCAAGGCTTGTGCCCAAGCGCACCATACTCTTTATCCCGCAAACCGTCGGCCTGCCGGTTCCCGGCGGCGGCACGCATGACGGCTATTGGTATGCGTCCGATACAGGCGGCGGCATTAAGGGGGCCATGATTGACCTGTTCACCGGCCATGGTACCCGCTCTATGGCGCCCCTGATGAAGCAGGGTCTTAATCTGGCCAAGCTGACCACCAGCAAGGTCGGAGAGTTTACCGGCTGCCCGCCGGCTTGGCCGCAACAGGACGGCCGTTAGGGCCTAGGTCTAGATATCGGCCCCAACATCACCTGCCGGTCCGCCATCGGCGCGGGTCACGTGAATACCGCATTCGGTCTTATCGGACCCAGCCCAACGCCCTGCCCGCACATCCTCGCCCTCCTCGGCGGGCTGGGTACAAGGCCAGCACCCGACTGAGGGATAGCCAAATTCGACCAAGGGGTGCGGCGGCAAGTCATGGGCCACGGCATAGGCATCCAGCTCTTCCTTGCCCCAATTGGCCAAGGGATTGAACTTGATCTTGCCATCGGTTTCCTCAACCACGGCCAAGCGCAAGCGATCGCCGCCATGAAAGCGCTTTCGCCCGGTTATCCAGGCCTCAAAACCGCCAATCGCGCGGTCAAGCGGTAGGACCTTGCGGATATGACAACAGGCATCCGTATTGGTCTTCCAAAGATCGGCCTTGGGATCGGTCGTGGCCAGGTCCTGAAACTGCGGCCTGAGATCGCGCACATTGGTCAGGCCCAGACGCGCGGCCAATTGCTGGCGATAGTCCAGGGTCTGGCCAAACAGCATGCCGGTATCGAGAAACAGCACCGGCAGGTCTGGCTTGATCTGGGCAACCATGTGCAACAACACAGCCGATTCCGCACCAAACGAGGATACCAGCGCCAGGCTATCGCCATACTGCTCTATGGCCCGCGCCAATATGGTCTGGGGGCTGGCGGCGCGCAGGTCTCGGTCGATGCGTTGGGCGGGGCTAAGGTCTTGTACGCTATCCAGCGGCATAAGGCTCACACCCTCCCCGGCTCGGCATAGGCCGGTACGCGGCCATCGGCAGCGGTCTGATAGACATGGCGATGACGATGCGCCGCCTTGGCCCAATCGGACGCATTGGAGCCATCCGCGGGCACAAAGGCGTCAAAGCCGCAGCGCAGCATAAAACCCGCCTGCTCACGCAACACGTCGCCCACCGCACGAACCTCACCGCCATAGCCCAGACGTTCGCGCAGAAGCGTGGCAGAGGTATAGGCCCGGCCATCGCGAAACTTTGGAAACGCCACAGCTACCACCGAAAGGCGCGGCAAGAAGGCGGCCAGGTCCTCGACCGCCTCGGCCGGTTCAATCTGCACCCCAACAGAGACGCCGCTGTTCAACAAGGCCTCGCCGTCCGCCTTTAGACGGGTCAGGGAAACGATCACATCCGCGCCCTGCGGGATCGCGTCCTCGTCCAGAACAGTGACAAAGCGGTCTTCGGTCAGGTCAGCCCCGGCCGGGGTCAGCTTAATGAGCGACGGCATAGACAGCCTCCTTAAACGGGGCCATGCCCGTGCGACGATAGGTGTCCAAAAAGCGCTCGCCGTCCTGGCGCAGGTCCAGATAGACCGCCACCAACGTGTCTATGGCCGGGGCGACCTGATCGGCGGCCAAGGCCGGGCCGAGCATTTGGCCGATACTGGCGTCTTCGGCGCCCGATCCGCCAAGCGTGAGCTGATAAAACTCTTCGCCCTTCTTATCGACCCCCAAGACGCCAATATGGCCGACATGGTGGTGACCACAGGCATTGATACAGCCCGAAATCTTGATCTTTAGCTCGCCAACCTTTTCGGCCAGTTCAGGATCAAGGAAGCGCTGGGCAATCGACTGGGCCACCGGGATGGCGCGGGCATTGGCCAGGGCGCAATAATCGAGGCCAGGACAGGCGATAATGTCCGAAACCAGATTGATATTGGGCGTGGCCAGTCCCGCTGCCGCCAAGGCCTCGAACACGGCCAAGAGATCGTCCTGCTTGACGTGCGGCAGAACCAGATTTTGCTCATGCGTGACCCGCACCTCACCAAGGCTATAGCGCTCGGCCAGATCGGCGATCACTTCTAGCTGGTCGGCATTGGCATCACCGGGCGTGGCGTCATGGGCCTTGAGCGAGACATCGACAATCGCATAGCCCGGGGCCTTGTGCGCACTGACATTATTGCGGGCAAAACGGGCAAGGGCGGCATTGCCAGCGCGGGCCGCCTCATAGGCCGCCGACACCGGCTCTAGGGCCTCAAGGCCCGGCTGCACAAAGGCTGTGCGGATGCGGGCCAGTTCGCCCTCGGGCAGGTCGGCGCGCGCCGCATCGATTTGCAGCCATTCGGCCTCGACCTGACGGGCAAATTCCTCAGCGCCCAGGGCCGCGACCAGGATCTTGATGCGGGCCTTATAGATATTGTCGCGGCGGCCATGGCGGTTATAGACCCGCAAGATCGCCTCTAAATAGGACAAGAGCCGCTCGGCTGGCAGGTGCGCCTTGATGGTTGAGCCAATATAGGGCGTGCGCCCCATGCCGCCACCGGCCATGACCTCAAAGCCAAGCGCGCCGTCGCGATTGCGCCGCAGGACCAGACCAACATCGTGAACCTTGGCTGCAGTACGATCCTTGGCCGAGGCCGTCACCGCAATCTTGAACTTGCGCGGCAGATAGGAAAATTCTGGATGCAGGGTCGACCATTGGCGAATGGCTTCCGACCAGACCCTTGGATCATCCACCTCTTCAGCGGTCGCCCCGGCGCGCGGGTCGGAGGTGACATTGCGGATACAATTGCCCGAGGTCTGGATGGCATGCAGATCGACCTGGGCTAGGGCATCAAGAATATCGGGCGTATCGCGCAACTTGATCCAGTGGAACTGGATGTTCTGGCGCGTGGTGAAATGGCCATAGCCCTTGTCATAGGTCCGGGCAATCCAGGCCAGACGCCGCACCTGGGCGACATTGAGCGCTCCATAGGGAATAGCGACCCGCAGCATATAGGCGTGCAGTTGCAAATAAAGACCGTTCATCAGCCGCAAGGGCTTGAACTGGTCCTCGGTCAATTCCCCAGCCAGGCGGCGCACCACCTGGTTTCGAAATTCGTTGGAGCGGTCGGCAAGGACCTCTTTATCAATCGCATCATAGCGGTACATGGTCGGTCCTTATTTGCGACGGATAAGATCAAGACGGCCGGTCGAGCGTGCCGCGCCCGCAGCCGCGCTCAAGGCGGCAATGGCCGCGCCGCCAACAGCCTGTTTGCCGTGGGTCAGTTCATTGGTCGGGCCAAGCGCGCGCAGGCGCTCGCGATAGCTGACCGGGGCAAGGCCAGACCCTGCCTCGACTACATCGATCAGATAGGCATCCACGACGGTGCGCACCTGGGCCTTGGCCATGGCCAGAGCGGCCTCAGCCACCTCGCTATCGCTAAACAGTTCGGCATCGGCAAATTGTTCGGCCCAGCGGTCCCCAGCCCAGAACACCACATCGCCCTCGGCCAAAAGATTGGCGGTTAGGGCCTTTTGATAGGTCGCGCTCATGCCTGGGCTCGCTCAAATTCGGGAAGGATTTCG
>CANGEH010000255.1 GCA_947452665.1 Caulobacteraceae bacterium | reverse complement strand
GTTCAGCCGTTTGCCTTCTGGTCGATGATGACCTTCCTCGGCGTTTTGACCGTCGGGTTCATTTATGAATGGAAAAAGGGAGCCCTGGAATGGGAGTGACCTTGCCCGGCCCATCGGGTCTATTGACCCCCGCCTTGTCTGGCGCCACCACGACGGTGGAGGGCTATAATCCAAAGCTTCATGATCCGTTTTTTGACGGCGTGTCCGATCAATTAGCCGATAAGGGTTTTATCACGGCGGCGGCGGATGATCTGATCACCTGGGCGCGGACCGGCTCATTGATGTGGATGACCTTTGGTCTGGCCTGCTGCGCCGTTGAGATGATGCAGGCCTCCATGCCGCGCTATGACCTTGAGCGTTATGGCTTTGCCCCGCGCGCCAGCCCGCGTCAGTCCGATGTCATGATCGTTGCTGGCACCTTGACCAACAAGATGGCTCCGGCCCTGCGCAAGGTCTATGACCAGATGCCAGAGCCGCGCTATGTGATCTCGATGGGCTCCTGCGCCAATGGCGGTGGCTATTATTATTACAGCTATTCGGTCGTGCGCGGTTGTGACCGCATCGTTCCGGTCGATATCTATGTCCCCGGCTGCCCACCGACGGCTGAGGCCTTGGTCTATGGGGTCTTGCAACTGCAGAAGAAAATCCGCCGCACGGGGTCGATTGAGCGATGAGCCTTCTTAGCCAAGACCTCGGTGACAAGATTATTGCCAAGGCTAAGGGCGCGGTGACTGCCGCCTCCATGGCATTTGGTGAGCTAAACCTAGAGGCTCGTGCCGACCAGATTGTGCCGCTCCTGACCCTGCTGCGCGACGATAGCGATTTTCAGTTTCAGCAATTGGTCGAGCTGTGCGGCGTGGATTATCCCCAGCGGCCCTTGCGGTTTGATGTGGTGTATCTGCTCTTGTCCCTGACCAAGAATGTGCGCATTCGGGTCAAGGTGCAGACCGATGAGGATACGGCCGTGCCCTCCGTCGCCAGCGTCTATCCCAATGCCGACTGGTGCGAGCGTGAAGCCTTTGACATGTATGGCATATTCTTCTCCGGGCATCCGGACCTGCGCCGCATTCTGACCGATTATGGCTTTCACGGTCACCCCTTGCGCAAGGACTTCCCGATGTCGGGCTATGTTGAGGTGCGTTATGACGACTCGCTCAAGCGGGTGGTTTACGAGCCGGTCAAGATTACCGAATTTCGTGCCTTCGATTTCCTCAGTCCCTGGGAGGGCGCGCAATACGCTCTGCCCGGCGATGAAAAGGCTAAGGGCTAGTTCAAATGGCTGATGACATGACCTCGTTGCCGGCGGTGCCTGAAACTAAGGTTCGCAAATTCAATATCAATTTTGGTCCGCAACATCCGGCGGCGCACGGCGTTTTGCGCCTGGTACTGGAGCTGGACGGCGAAGTGGTCGAGCGGGTCGATCCGCATATTGGCCTCTTGCATCGTGGCACTGAAAAGCTGATGGAGGCGCGTACCTATCTGCAAAACACGCCCTATTTCGATCGGCTGGACTATGTCGCGCCGATGAATCAGGAACACGCCTTTGTCATGGCGATCGAGAAGATGCTTGGTCTGGAAGTGCCCAAGCGCGCGCAATTGATCCGGGTGCTGTTTTGCGAAATTGGCCGGATCCTGTCGCACCTGTTGAACGTCACCACCCAGGCTATGGATGTTGGCGCCCTGACCCCGCCGCTCTGGGGTTTTGAGCAGCGCGAAAAGCTGATGGTGTTTTATGAGCGCGCTTGCGGCGCGCGTCTGCATGCCAATTATTTCCGTCCCGGCGGCGTGCATCAGGACCTAACAGAGGCCTTGATCGCCGATATTGACGCCTGGTGCGTCGATTTCCCCAACTATATGCGGGATATGGACGATCTGATCACGGGCAACCGGATCTTTAAGCAGCGTAATGTCGATATTGGCGTTGTGACGCGCGAAGAGGCCCTGGCCTGGGGTTTTTCGGGCGTCATGGTGCGCGGCTCGGGTATTGCCTGGGACCTGCGCCGCAACCAGCCCTATGAATGCTATGACGAGCTGGAGTTTGACATTCCGCTCGGCAAGAATGGCGACTGCTATGACCGCTATCTGTGCCGCATGGAAGAAATGCGCCAGTCGGTGCGGATTATGCGTCAGTGCTGCGCCAAACTAGGCACAACGCCGGGCCCGGTCATGACCGAGAACAATAAGGTCGTACCGCCGCGCCGCGCCGATATGAAGCGCTCGATGGAGGCCCTGATCCATCACTTCAAGCTCTATACTGAAGGCTTCCATGTGCCAGCCGGTGAGGTCTATACCTGCGTCGAAGCGCCCAAGGGTGAGTTTGGCGTCTATCTGGTCGCCGATGGCTCGAACAAGCCCTATCGCTGCAAGATCCGCGCGCCGGGCTTTCACCATTTGCAATCCATGGACTGGATGAACCGTGGCCACATGCTGGCCGATGTCAGCGCCATATTGGGTTCGTTGGATATTGTGTTCGGAGAAGTAGACCGTTGACTCCCCTAGAGATCGCTCAAGGCCAGCTTGACGCCTATAATGTTCAAGATCTCGACGCGCATGTGGCCTATTTCGCCGATGATGTGGTGATTGCGGACCTCAATGGCGCTGTGTCCCTGACCGGGCAGGGAGCCTATAAGGAACGCTATGCCAAGGTGTTTGGTGATTTTCCGCAGAACAAGGTGGAACTAGTCAATCGCATTGTGCTTGGCGGCACGGTTATCGACCATGAGCGCGTGCGCCGGACCCCGGAAGGTGAGCCTTTCGATGTGATTGCCATCTATACCATCGCAGGCGGCAAGATCGCCCGCGTCGATTTCGCAAGGGCCTAGGGCATGTCTGTACGTCGTCTTGCCAAGGAACAACCCGCCGATTTTACCTTCTCCAAGGACACCTTGAAGACGGCAAACTGGTGGCTGACCAAGTATCCGGCGGAGCGCAAGCAATCGGCTGTGTTGCCGATTCTGTGGCTGGTGCAAAAACAAGAAGGCTGGGTGTGCGAGCCTGCGATCCGCACTGTGGCCGAGATGCTGGACATGCCGGTCATCCGGGTGCTGGAGGTCGCGACCTTCTATACCATGATCCAGCTGGAGCCCGTGGGTAAGGTCGCCCTGATCCAGATCTGCGGCACCACGCCTTGCATGTTGCGCGGCGCAAATGACCTGATGAAGGTCTGTAAGGACAAGATCGGGGCCAAGGACAAGGTCTCGAGCGACGGGGCCCTGACCTGGCAAGAGGTGGAGTGCCTAGGCGCCTGTGCCAATGCGCCCATGGCCCAGATCAATGACTATTTCTATGAAGACCTGACGCCGGAAAGCCTTGGCCAGATCATTGATGATTTCCGCGCCGGTAAGGCCCCCAAGGCCGGGTCCTATGCCGGGCGTCATTCGTCAGAACCTGCGGGCGGGGTGACCAGCCTGACCGATCCAGCCCTTTATGACGGCTCAAGGGCCAAGGCGATCACCCTGCCTAACCTGCCTCAGGCTGAGCCCGCCTGATGACCGAGCCGGCGACTGCCCCTGTCAATGCCAAGACCCTGCGCAGCCTGTTTGTGCGCATGGTGGTGATCGAGGTGGTCTGTGTGGCCGTGGCGATAGGGGCTTTTGCTGGGTTTGTTATGGGCCTGGGCAAGGTCAGTCTGGTGGTTTTTGCCGCAGCCCTAGTGGCGGGATTTGCGGCCCAGATCTGGTTTATCGCGGGCTGGGCCAAGGCGACATCAAAGGCCTGACCTTTTGGGCCAGGAATACGTTTCGGGAATGCAAGTTCCCGGTTGGATTAAGACGGCGCAGGGTTTAAGTCGCGCCTGCGGACCGCGCTTTTGGGCCGGTTCGAATGTGGGGAGCTAAGGTTATGGTCGGCGTCCTAGAAGACAAGGATCGCAT
>CANGEH010000254.1 GCA_947452665.1 Caulobacteraceae bacterium | reverse complement strand
GTTTTCAAGACCCCCTTGAGGACACTGACCCAAGGGCGACCCTGAACTATATTGGCGATATGCTCAATCAGCTGGCACGGTTGGCGCAGAATGAGGGCCAAGGCCAGCTTGCGCTTGCGATTCAGATGGCTGCCCTGCAGGCGGCGGTGGATTGTCAGGATTCGCTGACCTCGAACTGAGGGCCTAGGGCAGGGCGACCACAACCATGCCGCCACTCACAAAACTCGCCCGCCCGGCTAGGACCAGCTCGACCAGGGCAGCATGAACCGCAGGGGCCGGTGCACCGCAGGCCCTTACCAGTGTATCCTTGGCGATCGGTGTCGGGGACAGCAGTTGAAACACGGTCTCGCGCAAGGCCTCGACCGCCGCATCCAGGCCCGCCTGGTCCATGGGCGCATGGCCAAAGCCCTCACGCTCCCGCTCTTGGCTTTGCGGCAAGGTCTGGACGACCCGCAAAATGTCTTCGGGTCCCTCGCACAAGGTTGCGCCTTGCCGCAAAAGGTCATTACAGCCCTTGGATCTGGGATCGAGCGGCGAGCCGGGAACGGCAAACACCTCTCGGCCCTGCTCTGCGGCCAACCGCGCCGTGATCAGCGAGCCTGAGCGCATTTCAGCCTCCACCACGACGACGCCGAGCGACAGGCCTGAAATTATGCGGTTGCGGCGCGGAAAGTCTCTGGCCTGGGCCTTGCGACCCGGGGGATGTTCGGCAACCAGACAGCCCTCGGCCGCGACGCGGTCATACAGGCCCGCATTTTCCGGTGGATAAACATCATCTATGCCGCCGCCGAGCACGGCGACTGTGCCGCTGGCGAGAGAGCCTTCATGCGCGGCGCTGTCTATGCCTCGGGCAAGGCCAGAGACAATCACCAGGCCCGCCTGACCTAGGGCGATGGCCAGGTCCCTTGCCATGCGCTGACCGGCAGCGGAGGCAATACGCGCCCCGACAATGGCAAGCATAGGCCGGTTCAGCAATTGGGCATGGCCGCGCGTCCAGATCAGGGGCGGGGCTGCATCGAGCGCGGCCAACCGAACCGGAAAAAGGGGCTCACAACTGCATAAAAGCGCAGCGCCGAGCTTGGCCCCGGCGGCCAGTTCCGCCTCGGCCTCAGCCATGCTGGGCGTATGTAGGGGCATTAAGCGCCCGCCGCGGCGACTTAAGCTGGGCAAGGCCTTAAGGGCGGCAGAGGCCGTGCCAAACCGTTCGATCAGATGGGCAAAGGTCACAGGTCCGACATTTTCGGTTCTGGACAATCTTAGCCAATCGCGGCGCTCCGCGTCGGAAAGGACCTTTTGCTTCATCCGATCTCCGCCCTGGTCTTAGGAGGCCTTTTTGGCCCCGATCCTTGGTTCAGTGCCGGCGCGAAGCCGGGCAATATTCTCGCGGTGGCGGATGAACACCAGCACCGCCATAAAGAGGGCAAGGCCCGTAATCGCAGGCGGCTGATCGGTTGCCAGGGCATAGGCGGGCGCTAGGGCCACGGCGGTCAAGGCCGCGAGCGAGGACAGGCGCATCAGGGCCGCTACGGCCAGCCAGGTCAGGGCGGCCATCACCCCCACTGGCCAGGCCGCCGACAGCATGACGCCGAAAAAGGTCGCCACCCCCTTGCCGCCCTTGAACTTTAGCCAGACCGGGAACAGGTGACCCAAAAACGCCGCCCCGCCCGCCAGAGCGGCGGCTGTCTCGCCCAAAAAGTGCCGGGCCAACAGCACAGCGGCTATGCCCTTGCCGCCATCACCGATCAGGGTCAGCAGGGCAAGGCCCTTGCGCCCGGTGCGCAGCACATTGGTCGCGCCAATATTGCCCGACCCGACCTGGCGAATATCGCCCGCCCCGCCCAGATAGGTCACGACCAGACCAAACGGGATCGAGCCCAGCAAATAGCCGCTGACCAGAACCGCTAGCGCGGAGGAAAGTGCAAGATCGAACACCATCATGGTTTCACCCTATCTGATTATTTGTTCCCGCCTAGGTGGCGAATTTAGGATTTATCGAAAACCTGGCTCAAAAGGCGCTGACCTGCCCATGGCTGCTCAAGGCAGGGTCTGATGCACAACGCGGCCATCGACCAGGGTCATCAGGACCTGGCCCTGCAGGCGGCGGCCATCAAACGGCGAGTTCTTGGATTTGGAAATCAGCTTATCGGCATCAATGATCACCGGCGCACCCAGATCACACAAGACCAGGTCCGCTGGCGCGCCTGCACTCAACCGGCCAGCACTCAAGCCCAGCAATTGGGCGGGGGCCAAGGTGACGGTGCGCATCAGGTCCAAAAGCGGCAGACGGCCATCATGATAAAGACCAAGCAGGGCTGGTAGCAGGGTTTCAAGCCCAACCGCGCCGGGGGCGGCCTCGTCAAACGGCAGGCGCTTGTCTTCAGCCGGGGCCGGGGCATGGGCTGAGACCACGACATCAATAAGGCCGCTGGCCAGGGCCTCAATAACGGCCTGACGATCATCCTCGCTACGCAGGGGCGGGGTCAGCTTATAAAAGGTGCGGTAATCGCCAATATCGAGCGTATTGAAACACAGGTGATTGATCGAGACGCTGGCAAACACAGACAGGCCCTTGGCCTTGGCGCGGGCCAGGGCATCGAGCGCATCGGCGCAGGTAACCTGATCGACCAGCAAGCGCCCGCCGGTCAGTTCGACAAGCGCCAGATCGCGTTCCAGCATGATGCGCTCGGCCGCGGTCGGCACGCCGGGCAGGCCCATGCGCCCGGCAAATTCGCCTGAGGTCACAGCGGCCCCGGCGCTTAGCCAAGGATCGGCGGGCCGGTGCGAGACCAGGGCGCCAAAGCCCTTGGCATAGGTCAATATGCGCTGCAGCACCTTGGAATTGACGATCGAATGGTCTGCATCGGTAAAATAGACCGCTCCGGCATCGCGCATCAGACCAAGTTCGGCCATGCGCTCACCGCCCAGGCCCTTGGTCGCGGCCCCGGCGGGATAGACATGGACAAGCTCAATATCGCGGGCGCGGCGCAGGATGAAATCGACCATGGCCGGATCATCGACCGCTGGGTCAGTATCGGGCTGGACCACGATCGAGGTCACGCCGCCGGCGGCTGCGGCGCGGGCCGCTGATTTCAGGGTTTCCTTGGTCTCGGCCCCCGGCTCACCGGTCTTGACGCGCAGATCGATCAGGCCCGGTGCCAACATGGCCCCATTGCAGTCGATAATGCGCAGATCGGTGGAGGGATTGTCGAATTGCGGCCCTTGGATCACATCAGCAATCACGCCCTGGGACACAACCAGACTGCCTAGGCCATCATACCCGCTTTCTGGATCGACCAGACGGGCATTGATAAAGGCGCAGGGTTGGGCAGGAGCGGCCATTAATTATTGTCCAGTCGCGCGGCTAGGCTGGCCAAAACCGCCATACGGGCAGCAACGCCCATCTCGACCTGATCCTGGATCAGGCTGATGGCGGGGTCATCGGCCACCTCGGAATCGATCTCGACGCCGCGGTTCATCGGCCCAGGATGCATGACCCGAACATGCGCAGCCGCCCGGCTGAGCTTTTCGCGGTCCAGGCCATAAAAGCGGAAATATTCGCGCATGGACGGCACAAAGGCCCCGTTCATCCGCTCAAGCTGCAGGCGCAGCATCATGACCAGATCACAGCCCTCAATGCCTTGGCGCATATCGTGAAACACCTCTGCGCCCCAGCGATCGACGCCAGAAGGCATTAGGGTCGGCGGCCCGACCAGACGCACGCGGGCGCCAAGGGTTTGGAGCATGGCGACATTCGACCGTGCAACCCGGCTATGGGCAACATCGCCGCAAATGGCCACGCTTAGGCCCTCAATCTTGCCAAAGGCGCGGCGAATCGACAGGGCGTCGAGCAGGGCCTGGGTTGGGTGCTGGTGCTGTCCGTC
>CANGEH010000253.1 GCA_947452665.1 Caulobacteraceae bacterium | reverse complement strand
CGAGATTAGCAAGGATGCTCGCACCGAGTTTTCCGGCTATGCCGACAAGGCCGCCAGCGCGCAAAAAATCCTCACTGATGTGAAGGTGTCTGGCGATCGCTGGTTTCGTACTGGCGACCTGATGCGGGTCGATCAGGAGGGATATTTCTATTTTGTCGACCGGATCGGCGAGACGTTTCGCTGGAAGGGCGAGAATGTCTCGACCACAGAAGTTGCCCAACAGATTGCCGGCTTTAGCGGCGTGCACGAGGCGATTGTCTATGGCGTTCCCGTGCCCGGTTCAGACGGCCGTGCGGGCATGGCATCCTTGGTCGTCGGCGAGGATTTTGATCTGGATGGCCTGACCGGCTATCTGGAATCGCGTCTGCCAAGCTTTGCCCAACCGCTCTTTATCCGCTTGCAGCCGCAGATGGAGATCACGGGCACCTTCAAATATCGCAAGATTGACCTGGTCCAGCAGGGCTTTGACCCGGCCGTGATCGGTCAGCCGCTATTTTTCAAACAGCCCGGCGCGGGCTATGTGCCCCTGACGCCTGATGTGTTTGCCAAGATTGGCGCTGGGGCCTTTAAGCTCTAGGCCTTGAAGGCCAGATAGCCGGTGCGCGGGAAGTGAACATGCACGGTCCCGACCGCTGGATCGGTGCGTTCAATCACCACCCGCTCGCGATTGGCCGCCACCAGAATGCCATCGACCCGGTCGCGGCCATAATCATCGGCCGTGACAAACACCGCCTCGCCCGGACTTGCGCCAAGCGGGTCCTTGGGGTCATGCACTTCTGTCCCAACCGGCGTGGCGGCCTTGGCCACAGCTAGGGCCTCGGCGCCCGTCATTTCGGTGGGGGTGCCGTGGCCAAAAGCCTCAATCATGGCGCGCCAAGGGCCGATATGGGGCATGTCCTGGGTCAGTTCTGTAACAAAGGGTTCTAGATTGCGCGCCAGGAACCACAGATTCATATAGGCGGCCGCATCGGCCAGGCTGGGCTTTTTGCCAACCAGCCAGCCGGATTTCGAGGCTGCCAACTGGGTCTCCAGCCAGGCGATCTGGGCGCGCCATTGTTGTTTTAGCGGCGGCACGGCGGCCTTCATGGCGGCGATATCAAAGGGGCGGCCCGACATGGCCTCGCGGTCTTTCAAAAAGGCCTCAGGCGTATGTTCGCCAATCGTGCCAAAAATAATCGGCACGGTGGTCTGGAAAAACAGGCGGTCAGCCCACCAATTGATCGGCCAGACCAGGCCGGACAGGTCCTCTGGGATCATGGCGGGCGAGGGCGCGCGGCGCTCAATCTCGGCCTGCATGACTTGTGTATCGCAATAAATATCCGCCCCGATCTGAAGGGCTGGCGTGCGCCGATAGCCGCCAGTCAAGGGCAGGTAATCGGGCTTTGGCAGCATGTTTGGAATATGCACCGAGCCCCAGGCCAGGCCCTTAAACCCGAACAAGACCCGAATCTTTTCCGAAAACGGCGAGGTGTCGAAATGGTGCAGGATCAGGGTGGTAGACATGCGGGTTTCCTCGAAATCGTGTTTTGTCCGTTATGACACGGCGCAAACCGGTTGAAACCTCGAAAATCATATCGCAGGCCTTGGCGGGTGCCCTGCTGCGCCCTGCAGACTTGGCGCGCATAATCGCAGAATCTGTCCTATATCTGCGAGCATGAGCACTGAGGCTTCCCCCATCGCAACCGGCATGGACCTGATCAAGGACGAGGCCTCGCGCCTGCCCGATACGCCGGGCGTCTATCGCATGATCGGCGAGGACGGCGAGGTGCTCTATGTCGGCAAGGCCAAGAGCCTGAAAAAGCGGGTGACCCAGTATGCGCAAGGCCGGTTTCATACCCAGCGCATCGCCCATATGGTGCACCAGACCCGCTCTATGGAATTTGTCTCAACCAAGACCGAGACCGAGGCCCTACTGCTTGAAATCAATTTTATCAAGTCGCTCAAGCCGCGCTTTAATGTGCTGTTGCGCGACGACAAGACCTTTCCCGAAATCTTAATCCGCCGCGACCATGCCTCGCCCCAGATCCGCAAGCATCGCGGCGCGCATACGATTAAGGGCGAGTATTTTGGCCCCTTTGCCTCGGCCTGGGCGGTCAATCGCACGGTCAATAGTCTGCAAAAGGCCTTCCTTTTGCGCTCATGTACCGACAGCGTGTTTGAGAGCCGCACGCGCCCGTGCATGTTGCACCAGATCAAGCGCTGCGCCGCGCCCTGCGTCGATCTGATTGCGCCAGCAGACTATAGCGCCCTGGTTGATCAGGCGCATGACTTCTTGTCCGGCAAGAGCCGTCAAGTGCAGCGCAACCTGTCCGAAGAGATGACCGAGGCGGCGGAGGAGCTGGATTTCGAGCGCGCGGCCCGGCTGCGCGACCGTATCCGCGCCCTGTCTACGGTTAGCCAAGACCAGTCAATCAATCCCCAATCGGTCGAAGAAGCCGACGTATTTTCCCTGTTTTCCGAGGGCGGTCAGGCCTGTGTTCAGGTGTTCTTTTTTCGCGCCGGGCAAAACTGGGGCAATAAGGCCTATTTCCCTCGCGTGGATCGTCAGGACTCGGACGAAGACATACTCGATGCGTTTTTGGGCCAGTTTTACGACTCCCAGCCCGTGCCGCGTCTGATCCTATTGTCGCACGAACCGCCCAACCGGGCCCTGCTGGCCGAGGCCTTTGCCCTGAAATCGGGCCGCAAGGTCGAGATTGCCAGGCCCCAGCGCGGCGAAAAACTCGATCTGGTCCAACACGCCCTGACCAATGCCCGCGAAACCCTTGGCCGCAAGATGGCTGAGGGCTCGGCCCAGGGCAAACTTCTGGCGGCGGTGGCCGAGGTGTTTGGCCTAGACGCGCCGCCCGAACGCATCGAGGTCTATGACAATTCCCACATTATGGGCACCAATGCCGTCGGCGGTATGATTGTTGCGGGGCCAGAGGGCTTTCAAAAAAGCCAGTATCGCAAGTTCAATATAAAGGACACTGAGCTCACGCCCGGTGATGACTATGGCATGATGCGCGAGGTCCTGCGCAGGCGGTTTGCCCGCATGGTCAAGGATGAGGAGGCGGGCGAGCCAAGCCCAAGGCCAGACCTTGTTTTGGTCGATGGCGGGGCTGGGCAATTGGCCGAGGCCATGGCCGTGCTGGCTGATCTCGGCATTGATGATGTGGCCCTGGTCGGGGTGGCCAAGGGGCCAGACCGCGATGCCGGGCTAGAGCGCTTCTTCCTGCCCGGCCAGGCCCCGCGCATGCTCGAGCCCAAGAGCCCGGTCCTTTATTATCTGCAACGCTTGCGCGATGAGGCACACCGGTTTGCCATTGGCACCCACAGGGCCAAGCGCGCCGCCGAAATGATCAAAAATCCGCTTGACGAGATCGAGGGCGTGGGGCCGGGGCGCAAGCGCGCCCTTTTGCATGCCTTTGGCTCGGCCAAGGGGGTTTCGCGCGCGGCGGTCACCGATCTGGAAAAGGTTGAGGGCGTCAGTGCGGCCTTGGCCCAGCGCATATTCGACTATTTCCGACGCGCTTAAGGGCCTCGACCGCGCCGCCCGGCTCGATTAGATCAGGTTCATGACCAAGGCCTCGCCAAACCCTGCGCTCTTACCGGATGCTGCCCCCGATAATTGGGTGGACCGGTTTGCGCCCCTAGCGCTTCGGCCCTGGCTTAAGCTTGGCCGATTTGATCGCCCGGCGGGGATTTGGCTCTTATTGCTGCCCGGTTGGCAGGGTCTGGCCCTGGCCGGGGCTGTGGACCACACGCTTCCCGATGTTTGGCTGATGGTCTTGTTTGCGGCCGGATCGGCCCTGATGCGCGCGGCGGGCTGCGCCTATAACGATATTGTCGACCGCGATTTTGACGCCAAGGTGGCGCGTACAGCCGGCCGGCCCATCCCGTCT
>CANGEH010000252.1 GCA_947452665.1 Caulobacteraceae bacterium | reverse complement strand
GCCACCACGCAAATCCTGCTAAACGGGCCGCTTGGACCGTTTATGCGCTATATATGTGGCGCTTCGGTCAATCCGGTCGCCAATGGCAAGTATTCGGACCGGGCCACCTCCAGCGCCTTTACCGGCAATCTTGGCCTGACCTACCGGTTTAATCCCGACCTTATGATCTATGGCAGCTATGCGCGCGGCTATAAGTCGGGCGGCTATAATCTGGATCGGGGTGGTTTTGATCTCACGCCCGCCGCGACCTTGAAGCCGTCGATTGCGGCGCTGCGCTTTGATCCTGAATCGATCGATGCGGTGGAGGTCGGGGTTAAGTCAAACCTGTTCGATGGCGTAACAACCATGAACATGAACCTCTTCTATCAAAAGATTACCGACTACCAGATCCAGGGCACGACCGGCTATGCGACCCTTATTCGAAATGCGCCAAGCGTGATATCGCGCGGGGTTGAGTTGGATACGACCACCAAACCCATTCCTGGCCTGACCATCCAGGCCGGTGCGCTTTATGACCAGGCCTATTTTGACAAGGCCGTCAGCTTTGGCAATCAAACCATTGCCAAGGGCGATCGTCTGGCGGGCCAGCCCAAATGGAGCATGACCTCGGCCGTGACCTATAAGCGGCCCATACCGGGGACGGAACTAGAGGGCCTGGTGTTTGTCGATGGTCGGTTCAATACCAGCTATGCGACGCAAAACCTGATGCGCGATCCCCGTGGCTCTACCGACAATGCTGCCTATGCCATCTTCAATGCCCGCTTCAGCCTGGGTGACCAGAGGGGGCGTTGGAGCACAGAAGTGTTTATCCGCAACCTGACCGACAAGTATTATTCGGTTGGCGGGTTCCAAATGCCCGAACAGCCCGGCAATTTTGGGGTCTATCCCGGCCAGCCGCGCACCTATGGCGCCAAGCTTCGGGTGAATTTCTAGAAGGCTCGGTCGCCTAGACCAAGGATCCGTCAAGACGGGGGCAGGCTTGGGCTTGCCCCCGTTTTTGTTACGACCCCACAGGCAGGGCCAAACCCGGACCCGTGGCCCAGATGTCGCGCGTGTAACTTAACCTCATTTTTGTAACGAAACGCGTATTGACAGATGTTTCACATCGGTATGCATTGATAGCACGTTACGAAGAGTCTGTTGCGCGTCTTACGTAACACTAAAAAGCGCAACACTGAGGAAACAACGGTCGCAGGGCGCACATAAGCGCTCGCGACGTTCTGGGAGGGTTACCGAATGTCTAACACACTGCGCATGCGCAGCTATCTGGCCATGGGCGTATCAGCGATCGCAATCGCTGGCGTGGCCGCACCGAGCTTTGCCCAAACCGCACCTGCGGCCCCGGTCAAGGTCACGGCCATTGAAGAAGTGGTTGTTACGGCTCAACGCAAGGAAGAAACCCTGCAGGATGTGCCGGTCGCCGTTTCGGCGTTTTCGGGCGAGACCCTGAAGGCCCAGCGCATTGAAAGCGGTCAGGATCTGCTGAAAGCCATCCCGAACGTCAATTTCGCCCGCGGTAATTTCGGCGGCTTTAACTTCCAGGTTCGCGGCATTGGGACCAAGACGGTCGGCACCACCGCTGACGGCGGTATCTCTGTGCACGAAAACGATGTGCCCCTGGTGTCCAGCGGCCTCGGCGATGGCGATTTCTTTGATATTGAGCGCGTCGAAGTTCTGCGCGGTCCACAAGGCACCCTGTTTGGTCGTAATGCGACCGGCGGCGTGGTCAATATCATTACCGCCAAGCCCGTTAATCATTTTGCCGCTGAAGCCACGGGCGAATACGGTAATTTCAATTCGCAGCGCCTCAAGGGCTATGTGAACGTGCCGATCGGCGACACCTTGTCGGTGCGTCTGGCCGGTTCATACTTCAAGCGCGATGGCATGGCCGAGAATATCTTCCTAAATCAAAAGGAAGATGATCGTGACATGTGGTCCAGCCGTCTGTCGGTTAACTGGGCCCCGTCCGAAAAGGTCCGCTTCAACCTGATGTGGGAACGGTCACGCGAAGACGATAATCGCGACCGCGTGGGCAAGCAGCTGTGTATTGCTGATGCCGGCAAGGCGACCATTGGCGGCGTTGCCACCAATGCGACCACCCAGAACCTGCTGAGCCAGGGCTGCGCTAATGGCTCGCTCTATCAGCAAAGCGCTTATGGCGTGTTCAACTCGTCCGCCACATTGGCTGGCCTTTTGGGTGGTGCGATCGGTCTGGCCAATCCAGCCGTGAACGGCAATGCTGGCGCGACCACGCCTAATGACTGGCGCAAATGGGCGTCGGGCATTATGCCTGTCTTCAAGCGCGAAGGTGACTTCTATTCCTTGAAGGCCGAGTTTGAAATCACTGACAACCTGTTGCTGATCAATCAGACCTCCTACGCCACCGGCGAATATTTCACCCGCGCCGACTATAGCCGTAGCACGCCCACCAGCGGCTTCACGCCTTCCGGCGGTCTGCTTGGTATTGTGAATGCCTCGCCTGTGGTTGGTGCAAAAATCGTCAATGATCCAAATTGCGGCCCAATCGCCGGTCCTGCGGCCTGCGTTGATGACGTCCAAGTGGGTCGGACCAATGCTCTTCGGACCATCGACTATTCGACCGGCACCAACCGTCAGTTTTCGGAAGAAATGCGCGTTCAGTCGTCCTTCAGCACGCCGCTGAACTTCTCGGCGGGCGTGAACTTCGTCAACTTCAAGACCACAACCGACTATTATGTGATCTCGAATGGTCTGACGGGCCCAGTTGAAGCTATTAATGCGGTGACGCCTGGCAATCCGTACCCAATGGACTTTGGCGCAACGCCCAACGGTTCGGGCGCGAACTATTATGACAACCGTACCGATTATCGTCTGGGTGCCTATGCTGCCTTTGGCGAAGTCTATTATCAGGCCAGCGAAGACCTGAAATTTACGGTTGGCGCGCGCTATAGCGTCGATCGCAAATGGGACATCTCCCATGGCGTTCGTCTGTTCTCGGCCGTTGAGCCTAACTCTCCCGTTCAAACTGTGGCTTTCAAGGAAACCACTGGCCGGGTGAATGTTGAATGGACGCCGCACCTGAGCTTTACCGACCGGACCCTGGTCTATGCGACCTATTCGCGTGGCTATAAGCCCGGTGGCTTCAATCCCGGCATTACGCCTGGTCTGGCCGTTCCGGTCAGCTTTGATCCGGAATTTGTGAATGCCTTCGAAGTCGGGACCAAGAATGTCCTGCTCGACGGAACCATGATCCTGAATGCGACGGCCTTCAATTATGACTATACCGGCTATCAGATCTCAGCGATCGTGAACCGTAACTCGGTCAATACCAATATCGATGCCAAGGTCTATGGTGCCGAACTGGAAGGGATCTGGGAGCCTGTTCAAAATCTGCGTATCAATGGAACCTTGGGCTATCTCAATACCGAGATCTCCAATGGCGCCACGCCTGATCAACTTGATCTGACCGGCGGCGATCCGACCTTGACGGTTGTTAAGGGTCTGAACGCATCAAATTGTGCGGCAAAAACCTCTGACTTGGCGACGATACAAACCTTGCTCAATAATGATCTGCTTCCGGCCTTCCCATCGGGCTTGTTCGCCAGCAAGAATTATTGGATGAGCTGTGAAGGCGTTGCTGGTGCGAGCGGTATTCCAGGCAATCCGTTCCATTTGACGGGCTTTGGCAATACGAGCGGCGTCAATGTGAACCTTAAGGGTCACGAACTGCCTAACTCGCCAAAGATCACGGCCAATCTTGGTGTTCAGTATGAATACCATGTCGGCGATGCCTGGACCATCACCCCACGGGCGGACGTCTATTATCAAGACAAGTCCTTCTCGCGGATCTTCAATACCGAGCATGACCGTCTCAAGGCCTATAGCCTTGTGAACCTGTCCTTGGTGGTTGAGCGTCCAGACTCCAACCTGACCGTTCAGGCCTATG
>CANGEH010000251.1 GCA_947452665.1 Caulobacteraceae bacterium | reverse complement strand
CGCAGGTCTACCTGCCTCTCAGCCCCACAAATGGGACACCCCGGAGAATTGGCGCGACTGTACGCGCATGGATCGCTGCGTCAAGCGCTGGACTTGACCGGGCCGGGCATTGGCCATAGCGACGATAGGCCTGCCGTTTTGAAAGCTACCGCTCATGTCTCGCCATCTTGGTCTGATTGCCCTGATCGTGCCCGATTATGACCTGGCCCTCGCCCATTATTGCGGTGATCTGGGTTTTGAACGGGTCGAGGATACGCCCCTTTCAGAAGGCAAGCGCTGGGTGGTGGTTAGGCCTAGTCCCACGGCCCAGACGGGCATATTGCTGGCCAAGGCTGCAAGCCCTGAGCAGGGCGCTAGCATCGGGCACCAGACCGGCGGGCGGGTGTCGTTTTTTCTCTATACGGATGATTTTTCCCGCGACCATGCGGCGTTTCAAAAGGCTGGGCTTGAGTTCACGGAAAACCCGCGCATCGAGCCCTATGGCACAGTGGCTGTGTTTCGCGACAAATTTGGCAATCTGTGGGACCTGATCGAGCCCTCAGACCCTAGTGAAAATCCCTAGACCTTGGCATGACCCGCACATCGCGCGGATGATGGCGGCTGGACCGCTGGCTCAAACGAGTGCTGGAGGCTGCCGCGCCCGCCGCGTTTTGCGACAGACCTAACAGGTCGCGTGTCCGGTCCTCCAAGCTTTCGGCAATCAGATGCACAACCCCGTCCGCCCTTTGAATCCGCCCACGGATCAGGATCAAACGCGCGCCCATAATGATCGGGCGATGGGCTTGAAAAATCTTTGGCCAGATCACGGCATTAACCACCCCGGTCTCGTCTTCCAGCGTCATAAAGCACACACCCTTGGCCGAGCCGGGCTTTTGCCGGACCAGCACCACCCCAGCCATGGCCGCGCGGCGACCATCGCCCAGACCAGCCACGACCTTTGCGGGCACGGCCCCCATTTGGGCATATTCGGGCCGCAAAAAACTGAGCGGATGGGCCTTGAGCGATAGGCGCAAGGTCTCATAATCCTGCACCACGTCTTGCGACAGGGCTGCCGGCGGCAAGGGGGCAGGCCCATCAGCCTCTTCCAGACCCATGGCGGCAAACAAGGGTGCAGACCCGGCGCGCGGCAGGCCCCTTGCCGCCCAAAGCCCCGTGCGGCGGGTCAGGGCCAAGGAGCCAAGTGCATCGGCGGCGGCGAGGGCATCAAGCGCCGGACCGCTCAGGCCCGCCCGGCGGCGCAGGTCCTCAAGATCGGTAAACGGGCGGTCGCGGGCCTGGATAATGGCGCTGGCCCAATCACGGCGAAACCCGTCAATCTGGCGAAGGCCCAGCCGCAGGGCGCGGCGACGGGGACGGCCACTGACCGAGACGGCATCGTCCTTTAGCTCCAGCCCACAATCAAACCCGCTGAAATTGACATCGGGCGGGCGCACCACCACGCCATGGGCCTTGGCATCGGACACCAGCTGGGCCGGGGCATAAAAGCCCATGGGCTGGCTATTGATCAGGGCAGCGGCAAAGGCCTCGGGAAACCAGCGCTTGAGCCAGGCCGAGACATAGACCAGATGCGCAAACGAGGCGGCATGGCTTTCGGGAAAGCCATAATCGCCAAAACCCTTGATCTGGTTGAAACAGCGCTGGGCAAAATCAAGCTCATAGCCGCGCGCCACCATGCGCTCGACCATCATGGTCTCATAATTGGCAATCGTGCCGGTGCGGCGAAAGGCGGCCATGGCCTTACGCAGGCCATTGGCCTCGTCGCCGGTAAAGCGCGCCGCCTCCATGGCAATGCGCATGGCCTGTTCTTGAAACAGCGGTACGCCCAGCGTCTTGCCCAGCACCCGCTCCAACTCGTCGGGCGGGCCATGGTCCGGATGCGGCGATGGAAAGCTCACCCCCTCGCGCCCAGCCCGGCGGTTCAGATAGGGATGGACCATGTCGCCCTGGATCGGCCCTGGCCGGACAATCGCCACCTGGATGACCAGGTCATAAAACTTGGCGGGTTTTAACCTAGGCAGCATGGCCATCTGGGCCCGGCTCTCGACCTGAAACACACCAACCGAATCGGCATTTTGTAACATGGCATAGACGGCTGGGTCCTCGCGCGGCACGCTGGCTAGGTCCAGACACCGGCCATAGGCATCAGCGATCAGGTCCAGCCCCTTGCGGATGGCCGTCAACATGCCCAGCGCCAGCACATCGACCTTCATAATCTTTAGGGCCTCGATATCGTCCTTGTCCCATTCGATAAAGGTACGGTCCAGCATGGCACCATTGCCGACCGGCACGGTCTCGACCAGATCATTGCGGGTCAGGACAAAGCCGCCAACATGCTGCGACAGGTGGCGCGGCGTGCCCAAAAGCTCACGCGCTAGATTAAGCGCCAGACGAAGGCGCGGCGCTTCTGGATCAAGGCCAAGGGCCCGGACCCGCTCATCGGGAACACCTTCATCGCCGCGCCCGCCATAACTGCCCCAGACGGTTCCGGCCAAGGCAGAGGTGACATCTTCGCTGAGGCCAAGGACCTTGCCGACATCGCGAATGGCCGAACGCGGACGATAACAGATCACGGTGGCGGCAATCGCGGCCCGGTGGCGGCCATAGCGGCGATAAATATACTGGATCACCTCCTCGCGCCGCTCATGTTCAAAATCGACATCAATATCGGGCGGCTCGGCCCGCGCTTCCGAAATGAAGCGCTCGAACAAGAGGTCAATCTGGGCCGGATCAACGGCGGTAATGCCAAGGCAATAACAGACGGCGGAATTGGCGGCTGAGCCGCGCCCCTGGCACAATATGTTCTGGCTGCGGGCAAAGGCGACAATATCGTGGACGGTCAGAAAATAGGGCGCGTACTGAACCTTGGCGATCAAGGTCAGCTCCTTGACCAGACTGGCCCGCACGCCCGGGGGCACACCGTCTGGATAGCGGCTGTCAGCCCCGGCCCAGGTCAGGTCCGCCAGATGCGCATCGGCGCTCTTGCCCACCGGCACCGGCTCATCAGGATATTCGTATTGCAGCTCATCCAGGCTAAAGCGCGCGGCGGCGGCGAGGTCAAGACTGCGCGCCAGGGCCGCCTCATGCCCGGCAAACAGCCGCGCCATTTCGGCGGGCGGTTTTAGGTGACGCTCGGCATGGGCCTCTAGCTGGCGGCCCGCCTTATCCAGACGCGTGCCCAGCCGGATACAGGCCATAACATCCTGCAGCGGGCGGCGACCGGGGTCGTGATAGAGGATGCGATTAGTGGCCAACATCGGGGTCCGATGCTTTTGCGCCAAGGCCGCTAGCCGGTTCAGCCGCGCCCGATCATCGCCGCGATAGAGCGGACTGACCGCCAGATAGAGCTGATCGGGCCAGGCCCTAGCCCAGGCCGCTAGACGGGTTTCAAAGCTAGGTCCCAAACGCTCCGGGGCCGGAACAAGGCCGATCAAGCCCTCGCCTAGGCTGACGGCCTGATCAAAGCTTAGCTGGCAATCGCCCTTGGCAATGCGCTCGCCATCGCCTTCTCCTTGCCCCATCTTGCCTAAGGATAACAGGCGGCACAGGCGGCCATAGGCGGCGCGGTCGCGCGGGTAGACGAGCAATTCTGCGCCATCGGTAAAGACCAGGCGGCAGCCGATCAGAAGCGGCAGGCCCTGCGCCTTGGCCGCGACATGCGCCCGCACCACCCCGGCCAGGCTATTGCGGTCGGCTATGCCCATGGCCGCCAGGCCCAGCGCCTTGGCGGTCAGGACCAGTTCATCGGCATGCGACGCGCCTTCAAGAAACGAAAAATTGCTGCGCAGATCCAGCTCGGCATAGGCAGGCGGGCTCATGCAAACACCCCATGCAGCCACCAGCTGGGCAGGCGGCCCATGTCTTCGCGCTCATAAAGCCCCTCGCGAAACAGCCAATAGCGATGCCCGGCCTCGTCCTCGATGCGGTAATAATCGCGCGTGCGGGGCGCTGGGCGATGACT
>CANGEH010000250.1 GCA_947452665.1 Caulobacteraceae bacterium | reverse complement strand
AGGCCCGTTCGGTTTTGGTTTGAGGGCATAGAGCTTCAGGGTGTGGCGGATACGCCCCGCCTCCAGACCCGCAGACGGGCCCTTGCCCAAATAAAGATCGGCACGCGCCGGGCCCTTGATTGCCCCGCCCGTATCGAGGGCCGTAACAATCCGGCGATAGGTTGGAAAAGCGCCGCTCAAGACCGGGGCCTGGGCATCGATCCAGTAAAGACCGCCCATGGGGGTTGCGCCGGGATCAACCGCGATCGCACGCCCTGGCGGCAGGGGTATGCCCGCAGACCCGATTGGCTCTTGTCCGTCATCGGGCGACACACTGAAAAACACATAGCGCGGATTAAGCTGCATTAGGGCATTGGCCTCTGGCCCGCGATGCGTCAGGAGCCACTGGCGGATTTCCTCGGCAGAGGTGGCATTGTCCGCCAAAAGACCCCGCTCGCGCATAAGCTTGCCAAGCCCGATAAAGGTGCGGCCATTAGAGCCATTAAAGATCAGCTTCCTGCGCTCGCCGCCGGGCAAGATTGCGGTGCCAGAACCCTGGATCTGCAAAAAGAACAGATCTTCGGGTCTTAGCCACATCAGGGGTTGACCGAGGCCAAGATGCTCGATTTCCGCCCGGTCTGGATAGGGCTCAACTCGGCCGTCGACCATGCGCCCCACGGCCGCATTAACCGAAGCGGTCGAGGCGCCCGTCATAGGACTGGGCACAATCAGGTCTGCGGGCCGAGCGCGCAGGGGCGCGGAAAACTCAGCATCAGGCGCGAGCCTTGCATCATATTCTGGCGAAAAATAGCCGGTCAGCAGGCCGGGTGTCTCGACGGCCACAATATCAAACCGGGTTTCAAAAAACAGCCGCGCGGCTGTGGCATCGGCTGGGGCTTGGCGAGCCAGATCCTGACACACGGCTGAAAGCTCCGGCACCCGGGCAACCCGGCACCCCGCCCTCAAGCCGGCCAAGGCGCCGAGTGTGTCTTCCTGATCCCAGCCTTCTAGCTTCAGAAAATCAGGATTGGTCGAAACAGATTGTGTCGGGGGCGCGGGGTCAAAATACTCTCCCGCACGGGGCGGCGGCACCCAAACCCGGCCCGCGGCGGGCGGCGGCACATAGGGCGGCGGCAAGATTTCGCAGGCACCGAGCAACAGAAGCAAGGCCAGCCCCGCTGCGAGGCGAGGTCTAAATGCAGCCGACGCGGAAAGCTCGGGCATAGGTCTAGGCCTGGGCTGCATCGACGCGTGTCAGAATCCAGTTGGGATTGGCGCTGGCCACGGGCCGCTCAAAGGTCCAGACCTCGGCCGTGCGGCGGTCATCCACACCCTCGCCCTCGGGGCCCTTGGTGCGGCTGCGAAATTCCGCCAAAAACCGCACGCGCGCGCGAACCTGATCGCCGAGCAGATCTATACCCTCGAGATCGGCGCGGGGGGTCTGGATAAACTCAACCGTTTCAGTGCGGCCTTCTGCGATTTTCTGCCCTATGGCCTTGTCAAAAGATGCAAACACATCGGCCGCCAAAAGGCCACGCAGGGTCTCGCGGTCCCCTGAGGCAAAGGCGCGGACAATCATCTCATAAGCGGACCGGGCACCGGACAAAAAATGCGCGACGTCAAAACTCGGCTCGCGCGCCCGCAAGGCGGCAAGACCGGTGAGGCCCGCTGCGCTCTCAGCGGCTTCCGGCTCCAAAAGCGGGCCCGGCGCTGGGCGCTCGAGCGGGGCTTGAGCGTCTTCACCCGGCTGACGTCCCACCCGGCGGCCAAGAACGCTATAGAGCTGATAAAGTACGACGCCGGCGAGGACCGCAAAGATCAAAAGTTGAAGCGCTTGCACGAGCAGAACCCTTAATGAACCCGGGCCAGTCTATGGCCCATTTCGACCATGATCACCCTTAACGGATATAGACGCTTTTATATAGGCGATTGCAGGAAACAAGATAGGGATGCGGCGGCGCAAATAACACAGATGGCCCGTGTCGCGATTACCCCGTGCCGCCAGAGATTGCGCAGGTTTGCGCCCTATGCTAGCAGCGCTGCTTCCAAGGCCGTGATCCCGCCTTTCGTTGGCGCACCTTTGGCCTGATAACCAAACGGATATGCACGTCCATGACTGACACAGTGGCCGACGGCCAAATCAATCCAGTTTCCGCCACCGATATTGCCAATGGGCCCGGCCTGCGGATCTTGACCCAGTTTATTCGCGACCTGTCGTTTGAAAATCCAAAAGCACCAGAATCCATGCGCTCGGGCGGTGCCCAACCGCAAATCGAGCTTGGCGTTGAGCTAAATGCCCGCAGCCGCGATGATGGGCTTTATGAGGTCGATCTTAAACTTTCCGCCGGTGCCCACAGGGAAGGCGAATCGGTATTTCACGTTGAACTGGTCTATGGCGGCCTGTTCCAGATCGAGGGCGTGCCCGAGAGCGAGATGGAACCCGTGCTCTTGATCGAGTGCCCACGCTTCTTGTTCCCATTTGCCCGGCGGATTATTGCCGATCTGAGCATGGAGGGCGGTTTCCCACCCTTTATGCTCGATCCGATCGATTTTGCGGTGATTTATATGGCACGCAAGGCCCAGGCTGAAGCTGAGTCCTCTGGCTCGATTTCGGTCTAGGTCTTAGGCTCTATCAGGCCAAGATCATACCAAACCGCCTTGTCCTTTAAGGTCTTGGCTATAAAGGCCTCATGTGCGGCGCGCTCAATCTCGGTGGCGCGTGCCGCCAGGGGCCGCGGCCGCTGAGCCTGGGCTGCGGCCTGAACCGCGCCGGATTTGAGGGTGGGTGATATTGCCGGTCCGGCCAGGTCAAGGCCCCGCTCTTTTCCGCCCCTAAGCTCTAGATAAACCGCAGCCAAAAGTTGGGAATCGATGAGGGCGCCGTGCTTGTCGCGCTCAGCCAATGAGATCTTGAACCGCTTGCATAAGGCATCGAGCGAATTTGGCATGCCGGGAAAGCGCTTTTGCGCCATGGGTAGGGTATCAATCCAGCGGCCGGCCTCGAGCGGTGCGCGCCCGGCCAAACTTAATTCATTATTGATAAAGCCCCGGTCAAACCCAGCATTATGCGCAATCAGTTGGGCATCACCGATAAAGTCCAAAAAGCCGTCGCAAACCTCTGGGTCTTCAAACCTTGGCTTGCCAACCAGAAAAGCATTGGAAATGCCGTGAACCCGCTCGGCATCGGCATCGATCGGCCGTTGCGGATCGACGAAGGCGTGAAACTCCCGGCCCGTCGGCAAGAGATCAAACAGTTCAATACAGCCAAGCTCGATCAGCCTATGGCCCGATTTCGGATCAAGGCCGGTGGTTTCAGTATCGAGAACGATTTCACGCGACATGGCCGCTCCGAGGCTGAAAAGCTGGCAAGTTCAAGCTGGTTTAACAGATTTGCCCGAGCGCAGGCTGGCCAAAACCGCTTGAACCTGTTTGCGGGCAGGATCTAGACCCTGTGCGGTATCAATCACAAAATGCGCGCGGGCGCGTTTATCCGCGTCCGGTGTTTGCCGGGCCAGTATGGCCTGTAGTTTTTCATCCGTCATGCCTGGCCGCTCGAGCACACGTTGGCGCTGCAGGTCGGCGGGGGCAGAGACGACAATGACCGCATCCATATGCGCCTCGCCGCCGGTTTCGAATAAAAGCGGTATGTCCAAGATTGCCAGATACGCGCCGCTAGCGCTGGCGGCTTTTAAAAAATCAATCCGACTTTGGGCGACCAGAGGGTGCACGATCTGTTCGAGCGTCTTCATCGCCTCTGGTTTTCCCAGCACCTGGGCACTGAGCCGTTCACGGTCAATCGCGCCGTCAATTACAGTGCCAGCAAACGCGGCTTCAACCGGCGCGACGGCGGCGCCGCCCTTGGCATAGAGGGCATGCACCGCCGCATCGGCGTCATAGATTGGCACGCCCTCATCGGCAAACAGCTTGGCCGTGGTGGACTTACCCATTCCAATCGATCCCGTGAGGCCAATCAGTTTCATAATTTTGCCTTTTCT
>CANGEH010000249.1 GCA_947452665.1 Caulobacteraceae bacterium | reverse complement strand
AAGATCGGTCTGCCACTCGCGCTCTCCGGCCCTGGCCAAGGCCATGGCGGTATGGATCAGGCCGTCACTGGCCCCCGCATCGCGGGCGGATCTGGCGGCGCGGGCCAGGGCGGTATTGTGCTTGGGATCGCTGCAGCGGGCCATATCGCCGTCACACCGCGCCACGGCATCCATCACCGCCTGCAGCCTTGCCGAAAGAGCCTCCAGCGCCTGCTGGCGTGTGGTTAGGCTGCGATAGGTGGCCAGATGAGCGCTGAGTTTTGGTTCAAACTCGATTGCGCCGAGGTCCAAAACCGCAGTCTCGGCCACGGGCTCACTGCCCTGACCGGTCAGGGGATCCATGCGCTGACCCGTCGTCAGCACAGCACCAGGCGCGGCCTTGCCCGACAGCATGCTGACCCACAAGGCCTGTTCAAACGCCTTGGCCTCGGCCGCATTGGCAAACAGGTGCTGGTCAAGGCCAAAGGCGGCCAGCCGCCTTGCATAGCGCGCAGGGCCCTCTTCGAGCGCGGCTTCAAACCCATGGGCGGGCGTCAGTTCGGCGGGTGGGTCGGTTGCGGGGGCGTCGGTGGGAAGGGCCTGGCCCCAGTCCAGCCACGACTCAAGCCTTGCCGAGGTCCAGTGCCGGGGTGCCTTGACCAGGGCCACATCGGCGGCACGGTCGATCCAGCGGTCTTCTAGGCCCTGTTGAACGGCTTGCGACGCGGCAATCTGGGGATCAAAGCGCATGGCGGACTCCTAATTCGAGGGACAAGTCTAGGATTGCTAGGGCGCGGCTGCAATAGATGCGGGGGGTGCGAGGGTCTCTATCCACAAGATGTTGTAGTTATGGGTCTGTTTTTCGGGTGCCGGGCCCGGATGCTCGGCGCTGGACGCGGGCGGGCCACGCGCCTATAGTCGTTCTAGCGGCCCTTTAGGGTGCGCTGATGATCAAGACTGTTTTGAGTGGGTCGGTTCAAAGTGCTGAAATCCATATTTACCTGGTGGAACGGAGCGACCATTGGTGCCCGCTTTACCATTGGCCGCCGCGGCGTTTTGGTTGGCGAGGATGCTGGCGGAAACAAGTATTTTGAGGCCAAGGATAACAGCGATTCCTATGATGGCCGTCGCCGGCGCTGGGTAATCTATCAGGGCTATGCCGAGGCCTCCAAGGTGCCGCCGGAATGGAATGGCTGGCTGCGTTATACCTATGACGAGACCCCCATCCAGTCGCCCTTGCCGCGTCAGGCTTGGGAAAAAGATCACCTGCCCAATCTTACCGGGACGGTTCTGGCCTGGCGGCCCACCGGCTCGATCAGCCGTCTGGGCGTGCGGCCCGAAGCCACTGGCGATTATCAAGCCTGGAAGCCCGACTAGGGCATGAGTGGTCGTAAACCCTTAGGGCTGGCGCTTGTAATCGGCTTGGCAGTCTTGGCCTTACCAGCCCATGCCCAACAGACCGATCGGCCAATTATTCTGCAACTTCAAGACACGCCCGCCGATGCGGCGGCAAAACCTGAGCCCGCAGCCGCGCCGATTGATCCGATGGAATCGGCCTCCATGCCGTCCTCGGCCCGCAGGCCCTTGGAGCCGCCCAAGCGCAGGCGCTATACGGTGGCGATCTTGCAGGTGCTAGACAAGGTCACGGCCGAAACCCTGAAATTTGAGGCCAAGGTCAATAAGCCGGTGCGCTATAAGTCCTTGGTGATCACGGTGCGGACTTGTGAAACCTCGGCCTCTGACGAGCCGGTGCGCGATGCCTTTGTCAATCTTCAGATTGATTCGGTGCCGGTGGTGCTTGAAGGCAAGGCGACTGTGCCCGGGCGGCAATTGTTCAAGGGCTGGATGTTTGCCTCAACGCCCGGCTTGAATGCGTTTCAACACCCAAACTATGATGTTTGGGTAATGACCTGCAAGACCTCGGCCCCTGCCGCATAGGTCGGCAATTGGTAAAAATCACAATTGCGGTTTAGCGCCAGCCCTAGACGCCTTTGGTAATCCATGCGGCTAATATCGCGCACGCCAAACTGGGTCAGGTGCTCGGTCAGGAACTGGGTATCCAAGAGCTGATAACGACCGGCAATCAGGCGCGCCACAAGATGCACCAAGGCAATCTTGCTGGCATCGCGGGCGGTTGAAAACATGCTCTCGCCAAAAAAGGCACCGCCCAGCGCCACGCCATAAAGGCCGCCAACCAGCTCCCCCTCCTGCCAGCACTCTATGCTATGGGCCAGACCCCGCACAAACAGTTGGCCATAAAGCGCCTCAATCGCGCCGCTGATCCAGGTTTCGGTGCGGCCCGGCCTCTCGGCGGCGCAATTGGCGACTACGGCGTCAAAAGCTGTGTCAATGCGAACCGCATAGGGCTCTGATCGCACGGTTCGCGCCAGGCGCTTGGGGACGTGAAACTGATCCAGTGGCAGAACCCCGCGCCATTCAGGGTCGACCAAAAACACGCTGTCATCCGTGCGCGAATCCGCCATGGGAAACACGCCGCGCTCATAGCACTTGATCAGGTCGTCAACCGTAAAACGCGTCAAGGGTCTGCCCCGACCGGCGGGTCTTAACCGCCGGCCTTGATCCAGTTTTCCAGCCAGTGGATATGATAATCCCCGGCTATAATGTCATCCTGCACCAGCAGGTCCTGAAACAGGGGAATAGTGGTCTCAATCCCGCCGACCACCATTTCGCTTAAAGACCGGCGCAGGCGTGCAATGCATTCGCGCCGATCGCGGCCATGCACAATCAGCTTGCCAGCCAGGCTGTCATAATAGGGCGGGATGGAATATCCGGCATAGAGGGCCGAATCCAGCCGCACGCCTAGGCCGCCGGGGGCATGAAACGCGCTAACCAGCCCCGGCGAGGGGGTAAAGGTACGGGCATTTTCCGCATTGATCCGGCACTCAATGGCGTGACCCTTGAACACCACATCGTCCTGGCTAAAGCTCAAGGGCAGGCCAGCGGCAATGCGGATCTGCTCGCGCACCAAGTCAATGCCGGTAATCGCCTCGGTCACAGGGTGCTCGACCTGCAGGCGGGTATTCATCTCGATAAAGAAGAACTCGCCGTTTTCATAAAGGAACTCGATCGTGCCGACGCCCAGATAGCCGATCGCGGCCACGGCATCGACGACCACCTTGCCAATCTTGGCGCGGGTCTCAGCATCGATAATCGGCGAGGGGGCTTCTTCCAGGACTTTTTGGTGGCGGCGCTGCAAGGAACAGTCGCGTTCGCCCAGATGCACCACATTGCCAAAGCTGTCGGCAATGACCTGAAGCTCGATATGGCGTGGGCGCTGAAGATATCGCTCCATATAGACGCTATCATCGCCAAAGGCCGCCCCGGCTTCGCCCTTTGCGGTCGCAACCGCTTCGGACAGGGACTCGCGATCCAGCGCCACCTTCATGCCGCGCCCACCGCCGCCCGAGGCGGCCTTGATCAGGACCGGATAACCAATCAGTTCAGCCGCTACAAAGGCTTCCTCTTCGGTCTGGAGCGCGCCGTCAGAGCCCGGAACGACCGGAATTCCCGCCGTCTTGACGGCCTGTTTGGCCGTGATTTTGTCGCCCATCATGCGGATGTGTTCAGGCTTTGGCCCGATAAAGGTCAAGCCGTGGGCTTCAACAATTTCGGCAAACCGCGCATTTTCCGACAAAAAGCCATAGCCTGGATGGATGGCCTGGGCACCGGTGATTTCTGCGGCCGCAATGATGGAGGGAATGTTCAGATAGCTCTTGGCCGCGCTGGCGGGGCCAATACAGACGCTTTCATCGGCAAGGCGCACATGCATGGCGCTGGCATCGGCCTCGGAATGGACGGCCACAGTGGCAATGCCCATTTCCTTACAGGCGCGATGAATCCGCAAGGCGATTTCGCCGCGGTTGGCAATTAGGACCTTATCAAACATCGCTCTAACCAAGGATCACGAGGGGTTCACCGAACTCGATCGGGTCGCCGTCAGCGATAAGGATATCGACGACCTTGCCCGCTCGCGGGGCAGAGATCGGGTTCATGGTCTT
>CANGEH010000248.1 GCA_947452665.1 Caulobacteraceae bacterium | reverse complement strand
GTATGGCCCGCTGGAAATCCAAGCAGGAAGGACGCGCCGATCACGATAAAGGCAATAATCGCCGCGACCTTGAGGCTGGCAAACCAAAACTCAAATTCGCCATAGGAGCGGGTGGATAAGAGATTGATGGCTGTCATGGTGCCGAGCAAGACGGACCCGATCGCCCAGATGGGCAGGCCCGGCAACCAGCCCTGAATCAGCTTGGCCCCGGCTATGGCCTCAATCGCTACCACCACCACCCAGAAATACCAATAGAGCCAGCCACTGGTAAACCCGGCCCAGCGACCAAGGCCTAGCCTTGCATATTCGGTAAAGGACCCCACCTCGGGCGCGGCCATGGCCATTTCGCTAAGCATGCGCATGACCAAGAGGATCATCAGGCCCGCCAGCCCATAGCTGACAATCACGGCCGGGCCGATGCTGTGGATCGCGGCGCTTGAGCCGACAAATAAGCCCGCCCCGATAATGCCGCCAATCGAGATCATGGCCACATGCCGCGCGGCCAAGGCCTTGCCAAGGCCAGGCGTCGCAATCTGGTCGGCAGGGGCGGGGTCGGAAACGCTGGTCATCTTTGGGCCCTTATGTCGGCAATAGGTCGCTCAAACGTATGATCGCAGATAAAGCTGGCCGTGCCAGCCCCTGATTTAGCGGTCAGGGCCGGGGCGGTAGAAGGGCTCTAGACAATTTTTTCCACCTTCCCCGCGAAGGCGGGGACCTAGCCCTGGTCGCACGACCGGCGATCAACACTCTGGATCCCCGCCTTCGCGGGGAAGACGGGGAAGAGGGGCCCCTCAGGCAAAGGCTTTGAAATAGCCCTCGATCACCTGTTCATAAATATTGGTCAGGCCCTCGATCTCGGCGATCGGACTGCATTCATCGACCGCATGCATGGTCGCCCCAACCAGGCCAAGCTCGACCACGGGACAGAGCTTGCGGATAAAGCGGGCATCGGAAATGCCGCCTGTGGTCGACAGGATCGGCGCTTGGCCCGTGACCGTCTCGACCGCCTTGGCCAGCACGTCCACAAAGGCGCCCGGCTCGGTGATAAAGGCATTGCCGGTCAGCACGGTCTCTAGGCTGATCTTGCCATCAAAGCCTTGGCCCGCCGCCGCGCAGGTCTCGCTCAGCCAAGCGATCAGGCTGTCGCCGTCATGCAGGGGATTAAAGCGGATGTTCAACCGAGCGCTGGCCTTGGCCGGGATAACATTGGTCGCGCTATTGGCAACATCGATGGTGGTCACTTCGAGGTTGGAGGCAGGAAAGCGCGGATGGCCCTCATCCAGCCCATGGTCCTGCAAGGTAGCTAAGAGCCGGATCAGGACGGGGATGGGATTGGCCGCCTGATGCGGATAGGCGACATGGCCCTGAACGCCCTCGACCGTGATCCAGGCATTGAGGCTGCCGCGCCGACCGATTTTCAACTGGTCGCCAAGCCTGGCCGCGCTGGTTGGCTCGCCCAGCACCACATGGTCAATCACCTCGCCTTTAGCCATCAGGTGCTCAACCACGGGGCCTGTACCGTGAATGGCCTTGCCCTCTTCATCGCCCGTGATCAGCATGGAGAGGGATCCAGTCGGTTCACCCTTGGCCAGGACCCGGTCAACCGCCGCGACCCATGCGGCAATGGCGCCCTTCATATCGACCGCGCCGCGCCCGTACAAAACCCCATCAATGATTTCGGCCTCAAACGGGCCGGTCTTCCAGGCAGCGCTATCACCGACCGGTACCACGTCCGTATGTCCTGCAAAGGCCAGGTTCGGTCCCTTGGTGCCGCGCCGCGCATAGAGGTTTTCAATCCCTTCAAACGGCAGGCGCTGACAGTAAAAGCCAAGGGTGTTTAGCGCGCCTTCCAGCACATCCATGGCCCCGGCATCGACCGGTGTTACGGATGGGCGGCGGATCAGGTCTTGGGCAAGGCTTATCGGATCAAGGCGCATGGCTTGGCTTACCTTTATTTGCGGGCCGATTTAGTCGCGCAACAATTCGTTAATGCTGGTCTTGGACCGGGTCTGGGCATCGACGCGCTTGACGATCACGGCGCAATAGAGGCCCGGCCCGCCATTGGCACCGGGCAGTGCGCCGGGCACAACCACGCTATAGGGCGGCACCTTGCCCATGTGTATCTCGCCCGTGGCCCGGTCGACAATCTTGGTCGAGGCCCCCAAGAACACGCCCATGGACAGGACCGCGCCCTCGCCAACAATCACGCCCTCGGCCACTTCGGAGCGCGCGCCGATAAAGCAGCCATCCTCGATAATGGTCGGACCAGCCTGCAGGGGCTCAAGCACCCCGCCAATGCCCGCGCCGCCGGAAATATGCACATTCTTGCCGATCTGGGCACAGGACCCGACCGTGGCCCAGGTATCGACCATGGTGCCCTCATCGACATAGGCACCGATATTCACAAAGCTGGGCATCAAGATCACATTGCGGCCAATAAAGGCGCCGCGCCGGGCAACCGAACCGGGAACAGCGCGAAAGCCAGCGGCGGTAAAGTGTTCAGAATTCCAATCGGCAAACTTGCCTGGAACCTTGTCCCACCAAGGTCCCATGCCGGGTTGATGCGCAAGGCTCGCGCCGCCGCCGGTCATGATGGTGTTGGCATGTAGGCGGAAGGATAAGAGCACGGCCTTTTTCAGCCATTGATGCACCACCCATTCACCATCCAGTTTTTCTGCAACCCGCGCCTTACCGGCATCGAGCAGGGCAATGGCTTCTTCCACCGCCTCACGCACGGGGCCGGTGGTGGCATCGCTGATCTCGGCCCGGGCGTCCCAGGCGGATTCAAGGGCGGTTTGCAGATCAGTTAGGGACATGGGGTCAGACCTCCTGAACCTGGGCACCGATCAAGAACGGTGGCAGGCGATGGGTGCGGTGGTGAACAAAATCAGCCTTGGAGTCCAGAGCATGCAGCCCGACCATGACCGTGGTCATGCCCATGGCGGCGGCTGGTTCCAAATTGCGCTCGCTGTCTTCAAAAAATATCGCGTTCTTAGCCGTAAGGCCAAAGGCCTTGGCCATGCGCTCAAAGGTCGGGGCGGCGGGCTTGGGCAGATAATCGGCTGAGGCAATATCGAATATGTCCTCAAACAAGTCTTCGACGCCAAGCTTGCTCAATATGCGTTCGGCATGGGCGAGCGAGCCATTGGTAAAGACCAGCCTTCGGCCTGGCAGGCGGCTCAAGCCCTGGCGCAGATCAAGATCAGGGCCCAGCTTGTCCAGATCAATATCGTGCACAAACTCCAAAAACTGCTCGGGCGGCAGGGCATGATGGGTCATGAGGCCAGACAGGGTGGTGCCGTAATTGTGGAAGTATTTTTTCTGCAAGGCCCGCGCCTCGTCACGCGGCAGGCCGGTAAATTGTTCCATAAACAAGGTCATGCGGTCGGCGACCTGGGTCATGACCTCGGTCTCGCGCGGATAGAGAGTCTCATCCAGATCAAAGACCCAGGTATCGACGTGCCGAAGATCCGCACTCATGCCCGGATCAAGGTCCCGGCCCCGTGCTCGGTGAACAATTCGACCAGCATGGCATGGGGCCTGCGCCCATCGAGAATGACCACAGCCTCAACCCCTTGCTCAACCGCCGATATTGCGGTTTCGAGCTTGGGGATCATGCCGCCCGTGGCAACACCATTGGCGATCGCGGCCCTAGCCTCAGATACCGTCAATTGCCGGATCAACTGGCCTTGCGCGTCCAGAACCCCGGCGACATCGGTCAAGAGCAACATGCGCTTGGCTTTCAGCGAACCGGCAATGGCACCGGCCACCGTATCGGCATTGATATTATAGGTCAGGCCCTCTTCGGACACGCCAATCGGGGCAATGACCGGCACATAGTCCTCATCGGCATAGATCAGGGCTTCGATCAGCTTGTGATCGATCTTTTTGGGCTCGCCAACAAAACCCAGATCGACAATGCGCTCAATATTGCTGTCCGGGTCGCGGCGCGATTTGCGGGCCTTTTCGACCGTGATCATCCGCGCATCCTTGCCCGACAGGCCAACGCCGCGCACATCGGCCTCGACGCCAGCGCGGTTGATCAGGTGCACG
>CANGEH010000247.1 GCA_947452665.1 Caulobacteraceae bacterium | reverse complement strand
GATGAGCGGCGCTATCTGGCTGAAATCCTCTGGGGCTTTTTACAGCGCGATTATCGCCGGGTGGCCGAGGTGCATTTCGAGGCCGGTTATGTGCCAAGGACCCACGATATTGACGCCTTTGCCCAGGCCCTAAGATCGGTCGGTGAGCCCATTTTTGGCCGCGGCGCACAGGATGTATCCATGGGCCGATTGCTTGGCCAATTGTTTGAGGTCACGGCCTTGTTTGACATGGCGCTTAGGCCCGAACTGGTCCTTTTGCAAAAGACCATGGCCACGATTGAGGGCGTGGCGCGGCGCATTGATCCTAGCCACGATATCTGGGCTGCCGCCGATCCGGTGGTCCGGCGCTGGATCAGCCGCGAACTTTCGCCAGCCGCCAAGATGCGCAGCCTGGTCAAGGACGGCATGGGCGCGGTTCAGGCCCTGGCCCGATCTGGTCAGGACCAGGCCTCCGGCCATGGCCCGCGGCTTCAAAAGCCCGCCGCACTCGCCTATCTGATCTGGGGCATGGGCCTTGGCGGCGCGATGGTGGCGCTGGGCTTTATCCTGGCCAAGCTCCTCGCCTAGCCCTGATCGCGATCGCGGTCGCGGTCGCTCGCCGCCTGTTTGCGCTTGGCCTCACGATCCACCTGTTCTTGCCAGTATTCGGGGCCATTATCGGGCTTAAACAGGGTGCGCGGCGCGCCAGACCGGGTGGTTACGGCAAACACATTGTCTTTTGGGTCATAAAACAGCGTGTCACCATTGGGCCGCACAATGGTCTTTGTGCCCTTAGGCGGGTGGCTGACAAAATTGTGTGCCTTGGTCACAAACTCATCGACCGAGCGGGCGCCAAAATCTTGTCCATCGCGCTCAAAATGCTTTTGCGCATTTTCCTGGGCGCTGAGCTTACGGGTCGAGGTCCAGAGCGGCACGCCATTGACGAGAGGCACACCCTGGCGCGTCCGTGACGTCTGGTCGGATCGCCCCTGGCTATAATCTTCGCCATAGCTGGCAGTCTTGCTTAAGGCTGTGCCGTCCTTAGGCGGTTTAACCACGGCCGATGGCGGGGCGTCACAGGCCCAGAGTGTAATCGCCAAGCCAAGGCCAAACGCGCCAAGGCCGATCCGATGGATTGTGCATAGCATGGGACCAAATCTCCACATCTCGCCTAGGTAGATTTGTGCAACCTATGATGCAATCAAAGGCGGTGTCCAGCGCCTAGGAATTGTACCTTGGCGCGCAAGCGGCTATGACGAGAGGCGAATTGGCCGGAGATATTTGGCGTGGGCGAAAAGCGGGTCTTATTGATCGTGGGCGGCGGCATAGCCGCCTATAAAAGCCTTGAGCTGGTGCGCCTGCTGCGCAAGGCCCAGATCGGCGTGCGCTGTATCCTAACCAAGGCGGGCGAGGCGTTTGTCACCCCCCTGTCGCTTGCTGCCTTGAGCGAGGACAAGGTCTATCAAGAGCTGTTTTCCCTGACCGACGAGGCGGAAATGGGCCATATCCAGCTGTCGCGCTCGGCAGATCTGGTGGTGGTGGCCCCCGCCACGGCCGATCTGATGGCCAGGGCTGCACAGGGCCTGGCCAATGATCTGGCCACGACAACGCTTTTGGCCACCGACAAGCCGGTCTTGATGGCTCCGGCCATGAATGTGCGCATGTGGAACCATCCCGCCACCCAGCGCAATCTGGCCACCCTTTCCCAAGACGGCATAGGCCTTGTCGGACCCGATGACGGGGCCATGGCCTGCGGCGAATTTGGCCCGGGACGCATGGCCGAGCCGCAAGCGATCTTTGAGGCAATCCTAGCCCAGCTGAACCCCCACCGCCCCTTGGCGGGAAAAAGAATACTGGTCACGGCCGGGCCGACGGCGGAACCGATTGATCCGGTCCGGCTCTTGACCAATCGCTCCAGCGGCAAGCAGGGTTTTGCTATAGCCGCGGCCCTGGCCGATCTGGGCGCAGACGTCACGCTTGTCGCAGGCCCCGTCAACCTGCCAACCCCCTTGGGGGTAAGGCGCGTCGATATTGAGACCGCGGTCCAGATGCAGGCCGCCTGCCGAGCGGTCCTGCCGCTCGATGCCGCCATCTGTGTGGCCGCTGTCGCCGATTGGCGTCCCGCCGCTGAGGGTCTGCAAAAGATCAAAAAGGGCGCGGGTGGACCGCCAAGCCTTGATCTGGTCGAGAACCCAGACATTCTAGCCGGCCTGGCCGCCACAGGTCCCGAACGGCCAAGCCTGGTGATCGGGTTTGCCGCAGAAACCCAAGAGGTCGAGGCCCATGGCCGCGCCAAGCTGGCCAAGAAGGGCTGTGACTGGATCATTGCCAATGATGTCACCGAGCCCGGCGTCATGGGCGGAGAGGATAATGCCGTCCTGATTATCACCAAGGACGGGCTGGAGCGCTGGGACCGAGCAGCTAAGACCAGGGTCGCCCGCCTGATTGCCGAGAAAATTGCCGCAAGCCTTAACGGAAAGCCCGCTGCCTGATGTCCAGCCCATCGCCCAAGATCAAGATTGTTCAGCTGGGTCACGCCCTCGGCCTGGCCCTGCCTGCCTATGAAACCGCCGAAGCGGCAGGCATGGACCTGCGCGCCGCCGTGCCAGAGGATGAGCCGATCGTGTTGCGGCCGGGAGCTCGCGCCATGGTGCCAACCGGGCTTTGCATTGCCCTGCCTCAAGGGTTTGAGGCCCAGGTGCGGCCCCGCTCTGGCCTCGCCGCCAAGCATGGTCTGACCTGCCTCAATAGCCCCGGCACGGTCGATAGCGATTATCGCGGCGAGCTAAAGGTCATATTGATCAATCTGGGCGAAGAAGACTTTACCATCCGCCGCGGCGAGCGCATCGCCCAGATGGTGATCGCCCCCGTGGTCCAGGCCCATTGGGATCTGATTGCTAGCCTGGACGAGACCGCGCGCGGCGCAGGCGGATTTGGCTCAACCGGGCGCTAGGCACTCAGGCCCAAGACATCTTGCATATCAAACAGGCCCGGTTGGCCGCGATTGACCGCCCAGATGGCGGCCTCGATCGCGCCCTTGGCAAACAGGCTGCGGTCGCGGGCCGAGTGGGACAGGGTCAAGATCTCGTCCTCGGCAGCAAACATGACGCTGTGCTCGCCAATAATGCCGCCGCCGCGCTGGACGCTAAAGCCGATATTGCCTGGGCTGCGCGGACCGGTCAGGCCATCGCGGCCCCGGTCGCTATGACTGGCGAGATCAATATTGCGGCCAAGGGCAGCGGCCTGGCCCAGCATCAGGGCCGTGCCGGATGGGGCATCAATCTTGCGCCTGTGATGGGATTCGTGAATCTCAATATCATAGGCATCCGGGCCAAGCGTCCTTGCCGCCTGGCGCACCAGACCCAGCAACATATTGACGCCAAGCGAGAAATTACCGGACCGGACTATGGCAATCTTGCTCGCCGCGCGGGCCAGTGCCACCTCGTCATCGGCATCAAACCCGGTTGAGCCAATGATCAAGGCCGCCCCCGTGCCTTCAGCGCTCATACGCGCAAGCCCGGCCGAGGCCTTGGGCAAGGTAAAATCGATCAACACCTGACACACTTCCAAGGCCTCAGACGCAGACGTTAAAACCCGGCGGCCAACCGCCTGGCCTTCTGTGCCCGGGCGATCAAACACCGCCCCGACCTGGACATCACCCTTGGCCAAGGCGCGGGCATCAAGCGCATCGATCACGACCTGGCCCATGCGACCCAAGGCGCCAGCAACGCCAATCGTCATTCCAAAGGCTTGGCTCATCTGATGCGTCCTTATGTCCAAATTTTGGATTTCTGCAACCTATTGCCTAAACTGTGTCGGGTATTGTCGGCAATGGGCCACCAAATCATGGAAAAACCTTGCCGATCTGGTCTCATACAGTTGTGAGCGAGGGCTGGCCTCGTTAGGGTGGCGGCCTCGTCATCCGACCCATGCCCGGTTTTAGAAGATTACGGAACACCATGACCACTGAACGCCGCACATTCACCGACGAAGAAGCCCTGGCCTTTCACAAATATCCGACGCCGGGCAAGATTGCCGTGGTGGCGACCAAGCCCATGGCAACCCAGCGCGACCTGTCTTTGGCCTATTCACCAGGCGTGGCTGTACCGGTGCGGG
>CANGEH010000246.1 GCA_947452665.1 Caulobacteraceae bacterium | reverse complement strand
GTTTCGGCATCGAGGCTGGCGGCCTTGAGGGCGGTCTGTTGATCGCCCAAATCCTTGGTCATGCGGTTAAAGGCCTGGGACAGGACCTCAATCTCGGCAGGGGCCTTGCCGAGCGCAACGCGGGCCGACAGATCACCACCCGCTACCTGATCCGCCGCCTTGACCAGGGCCGCAATCGGCGATGAGATCGCCGACGCTGCCGCCATGCCCAGCCATACTGCCCCGACCAATACCAGCAAGACGGTCTCGCCATAGCTCAAGGCAAATACGGTCTTGATGCGCGCCCGGTTGGATTCGGCATCGCGATAATCGATCACCGACTGGTTGGACTGAAACAGCCTTTGCATCAGGCCGCGCTCGACATAGCGGGCCGTGTACAAATAGGCATCGTCATAGGCTTTTAGGCGATAAACCGCGCGAAACAGGTTTTCGGACGCAAAGGGGCGCATGACGATTTCGCCATTATCGGCGGACGCCATGGTCTGGGGCGGCGGAGCCAGATAGGGCGGTGCATTAGACGATTCTGCCCGTGCCAGAACGCGGCCCTGATGGTCGATTACATAAACCGCCGGAAACGCGCGGAATGTGGCCTGCGCCTGAAGATAGTTGGAATAGGCAACGGGGGATTCTGCCAGCTTGCCCGATACCGCGTTCAGATCGCTGGCCAGTCCGCCCATTTCGCTTTGAATATAGCGCTGCTGCTCATTCAGATAGGCATTGGCAAAGGCAGCGCCGTTTTCAACCGCCGTGCGCACCCGCATATTGAACCAGTTATCGACGCCCTGATTGACCAGAAGGCCAAAAAAGATCGCCACGATCACGGCAGGCGCCACGGCGGCGGCGGCAAACAGGGCGACAAAGCGCAGGTGAAGCCGCGATCCCGCATCACTGGAGCGAGAGATCAGCGTCATTACCCGCCAGCCCATCACCACAACCAGGCCCAGGATCAATAAGAGATTGCCGATTAGGAGGGCCAGTACCAGTCGGCTAGCGGGACCAATCGGACCCGATCCCGGCGCCGCCGAGGTTAGAGAGACCGCCAAAACGGTCAAGACGGCGGCCAAGCTATAGCCAAGCATGAACCGCGCCCGGCTTAAACCTGCAAGCCGCTTGACCACACGCTGAAACAGGCGCGGGCGGTCTTGGTTCTCAAAATGTGCGTCGTCAGACAACATGACTCGACACTAGGCGAAGGTGTGACCAAATTTCAACACCCATGTTGCCATTTGGCGTCAGCCCTCACTCAATTTTGTCTAGCCCCCTATTATTTGCAAAAATCTAGCGCTTGGCCTTGGTCATTTCGACGCCCAGGTCCTGAATCTTCTTGCGTAAGGTATTGCGGTTCAGACCGAGGATCTCCGCCGCCCGCACCTGATTGCCGCGAGTTGCGGTTAGGGTCAGCTTGATCAGGGGCGCTTCGATCTCATTGAGAATGCGATCATAAAGGCCGTTGGCCGGTATACCGTCTGGCTGGTCGGCAAAGTGCCTGGTCAAATACCGCTCGACCAGGGCACCCAAGGTCAATGGGGGCTCGTCCCCGGCGATTTCAGGACTGTGCTCTTGCAGTTCGCGGTCAATAATCCGCGCCGTGATCAGGTCTTCGGTATAGAGGGCGCAGATGCGGCGGATCAGGTTTTCCAATTCGCGGACATTGCCGGGCCAATTATGGACCTTGAGCCGCTCCAACGCCGTTTGATCGATCGTCTTGGACGGCAGGCCCTCGCGATTGGCGCGCAGCAGAAAGGAGCGGGCCAGATCTGGAATGTCGTCTGTGCGTTCGCGCAAGGCTGGCAGGCGGATTGAGGCCACGTTTAGGCGGAAGAACAGGTCTTCGCGAAACAGGCCCTGTTGGATCAGGCTGCGCAGATCGCGATTGGTCGCGGCAATAATCCGCACATTAGGCCGACGATTGGTCTTGGGGTTCAGCGCCGTCTCTGAGCCGTCAATGACGCGTAGCAGCCTTGTCTGGGCATCCAGCGGCAGGTCACCGATCTCGTCGAGGAACAAGGTGCCACCATCGGCCTCAACCAGTTTGCCAATATCGCCCTCCTCCTTGCCAAACAGTTCGGACTCCACCCGCTCGCGCGGTGTGGCCGCAAGATTGAGCACAACAAACCGGCCATCGCGGCGACGGCCCAGATCGTGCAGGGCGCGGGCGACCAGTTCCTTGCCGGTCCCGGATTCGCCAAGAATTAGCGTGGTTAGGTCCGCGCCAACTAGCTTGGCAATGGTACGATATACTTCCTGCATCGGGGCAGAGCGGCCAATCAGGGGCAGGCGCTCATCGCGCATGGCCCGGGCCTGGGCCTTGGAGGCCTCGCTATCGGCAGGCTGTGACAAGGCACGCTTGGCCGCATTGGTCATGTCATCAAGATCAAACGGCTTTGGAATATACTCAAACGCCCCGGTCTCGGCCGCATTGACGGCGGTCAGCAGGGTATTTTGCGCGCTCATCACAATAATGGGCAGTTTAGGCCGCGATTTACGGATGCGCGGCAGGACATCAAACACGTTCTCGTCGGGCATGACCACATCGGTAATGACCAGATCGCCCTCCCCGTCCATCACCCATTTCAGCAAGGTGGTCGCATTACCCGTCGCCCGGACCTGATAGCCGAGGCGGCTAAAGGCCTGGCTGAGCACGAGCCGGATTGAGGCATCGTCATCGGCAATCAAGATCTTGTGGTGAGGCGACATAATGCGGCTTTCAATACTAAATCAAAAAATCACTAAAGATCGATGGGCAGGAGGACGCGAAACGTGGTGCGTCCGGGTTCAGATTCAAAATCAATCAAGCCGCCATGGGCTGTGACCTGTTTGGCCACAAGGGCGAGGCCAAGACCCGCGCCAAAGGTCTTGCTGGTTACAAAGGGCTCAAACAGGTGGTCGCGCAGATGCGGGGCAACGCCTGGGCCATTGTCTGTAATCTTGATTTCCAAAGGCGCGCCCTTGGGGGTCTGGCCATGTGCGGCCCTAACCCTCACACCATGCCGATAGGCCGTCGAAATATGGACCTCGCCGCGATCATCACCGCGTGAATGGGCCGCTTCAGCTGCATTCTTGACGAGATTCAGAAAAATCTGGATCAGTTGGTCTTCGTCGCCATAGGTCGGGGGCAAGGATGGGTCATAGGCCTCTTTCAGGGCCAGTCCATCGGCCACCCCATTGACCACCAGGGCCCGCACGCGGTCTAGGACCTGGTGGATATTGACCGGCTCTCGGATCGGGACGGCATTATCGGAAAAGGCTTCCATCTTATCGACGAGACGGCGGATGCGGTCAGTTTCGTCGACAATCAATTGCGCCAGCGGCGTATCCTCGGCCTTGGCTCCCGATTTCAACAATTGGGCGGCGCCGCGAATACCGGCAAGCGGGTTCTTGATCTCATGCGCCAACATCCGCCCCAGGCCGACAACCGAACGCAGACCCGCTGAATCGCTCAGCCGGTCGCCGCTAACAGGGCCAAGGCGCGGATGCAGGGTCAAGAGCACCGAACCATCGCCCAGTGGCGCAGCGGCCCCATCGGCTTCAAAACTGGGCTGGCCAAAAAGATTGATCTCAAGGCCCCGTTCCCGCACCCGGGCGTCTTCCTGCAAGGCGCGGTCAATCAAGCCAACAAGGCTCGACCCGGCCGGAAGCGCATCGCGAAACCGGCCTCGGGCGAGAAGGCTAAGGCCGTGCCCAAACAGGGTCTCTGCCGCCTCATTGACCGCCAAGATCGCGCCCTCCGCCCCGATCACTAGGGCCGGTTCTGGGCTAAGATCAAAGGCATTCGCGCGCAGATTGGTCTTGTCTTGGAGTGAGAGCGGCGTTTTTGCCAAATTGGGTCTGATCATGCGGCCAACCTCGTGCCCTGACCTGTCCATAGCGCTATTAAGCCAGCGACAATGTCAGACGGTTGATCTAGGCGGCATAGCTGGGCCTTGGCCTGACGACGATCGGATGCCTCAAGCGGCCAGGGCGCCGCCTCTATGTACCAGCCAAGGTGTTTGCGGAAAATCTTGACCCCATGATGATCACCATGAAAGGCCAAGGCCTGTTCGAAATGGCCAAGCACAATCGCTAGCCGCTCATCGGCCTGTGGTTCGGCAAGGTCTTGGCC
>CANGEH010000245.1 GCA_947452665.1 Caulobacteraceae bacterium | reverse complement strand
GAACTGGCCAAGATTGATGCGGCGCTAAACAGCCTTGGCGTTGGCGAGGATCAGGCGGCGTTTGAGCCCTCGGTGGTGCGGGGCCTTGAATACTATACCGGCCCGGTGTTTGAGGCCGAGCTCTTGATCGAAACTGTCGGCGAAAAGGGCGAAATCTTGCGTTTTGGCTCGATCGGCGGCGGCGGGCGCTATGACGATCTGGTCGCGCGGTTTACAGGCGAGCGGGTGCCGGCAACCGGGTTTTCGTTTGGCGTGTCGCGCCTCGCGGCCGCCTTGCGCGCGGCGGGACAGGCCAGCGTGTCCGAGCCTCGCGGCCCGGTCGTGGTGATCGTGTTTGATCAAGACGCTATGGACCAGTATTTTGCCGTGGTCGGCGAACTGCGCCAGGCTGGAATTGCCGCTGAGGTCTATCTGGGGGCGTCGGGCATGAAGGCCCAGATGAAATATGCCGACCGGCGCATGGCCCCCGCCGTGGTGATTATGGGCGGCGACGAGATTGCCGCTGGGACCGTCACGGTCAAGGACCTGGATCTGGGCCGTCAGATGGCCGCCGGCATTACCGACAACAGCCAATGGCGCGAGGGCCGCCCGGGCCAGGTGACTGTGCCGCGCAGTGAACTGGTCGGTGTCCTGCGCAAGATTGTGGAGGGCTAAGGCCATGCTGCTCGAACCCAGTGTCCCGGCCTATGCGCTTGGCGCCATCCGTGCACCGTTTTTGAGCATGGGCGCGGTCCAGATTGATGCGCCGGTGATCCAGCCCTTGAATCTACTTTTGGACCTGGCCGGGGAAGCCATGCGCGCGCGCCTGTTTATTGTTCAGGGCGAGGGCGGGGCCGAGGCGTGTCTGCGGCCCGACTTTACCCTGCCGGTCGCCTTGCAGCACCAGCAATCGGGCGCGCGGACCGGGCGCTATGTCTATGAGGGCAAGGCGTTTCGCGTCTCGCCCAAGGGCGCGCAGCGGGCAGAAGAGTTTTTGCAGATCGGCATGGAGGCCTTCGAGACGGGCAATCCAACGGCGGCCGATATTGAGATTGCGGCCCTGGCCTGGCAGGCGAGCCTGGCGGGTGGGCGTTCTGACCTGTCCATGCGCCTTGGTGATGTCTCGCTGTTTTCCGCCTTTATCGGCGCCTTGGCCCTGGCCGAGCCACTAGCCGCGCGATTGAACCGGGCGTTTGCGCGCCCTCGTACCCTCAAGGCTGAGCTGGCCCGCGCCCAATTGGGCGAGGCCGCGCCGCGCTCTGGCGACCGATTGGCGGGTGTGCTGGCCGGCCTTGGCGAGGCTGAGGCGGCAATGGTCTTGCAAGAATTATGGGATCTGGCGGGGATCCAACCTGTGGGCGGACGCTCGACCGCCGAGATCGTGCATCGCTTGTCCGAACGGGCCGAACTGGCCAGCGCGCCGCGCCTGACCGCCGCCCAAGCCGATCTGATTGGCCGGTTTCTGGCGATTGATGATACCCCGCAAAAGGCGCTTGATGCGGTGGCCAGTCTGGCGCGCGAAGGCGGGGCAGGCCTGGACCAGGCCTTGCAGGCCTGGCAAGACCGGTTGAGCGGCCTGATTGCGGCTGGTGTGCCGCAAGATCGTATGAGCCTATCGACCGCCTTTGGCCGCGCGTTTGGTTATTATGACGGCGTCCTGTTTGAGGTGACCAGCGATGCGCTGGGGGCCGAACGGCCTGTGGCGGGCGGTGGGCGCTATGATGCCCTGCTCGCACGGCTCGGCGGTTCTGTGGACCCCGATGTTGGGGCTGCGGGCTGTATGGTTCGCCCCTGGCGCGCCTTTAACAATCCTGAGCAGGGGATGGCCTAATGACCGATCTGGTAAGCCAACCCCTGACCCTTGCGTTTCCGTCTAAGGGGCGTCTGAAAGAACAGGCAGAGGCCTGGCTTGGCGAGTGCGGTCTTAAACTCGAGGCGGTTGGCGGCGCACGCGGTTATCGCGCCGCCATAGCTGGATTGCCGGGTATTCAGGTGCAACTCTTGTCCGCCGGAGACATTGCCGCGGCAGTGGATGGCGGTGAGGTGCATCTTGGCCTGACGGGCGAGGATCTTTTGCGCGAGCGCGGCGAGGATCTGGACCAGCGCGTCATGCTGCTGCGGGCGCTTGGCTTTGGCCGGGCCGACCTGATCGTCGCGGCACCGCAAAGCTGGATCGATGTCGATAGCATGGCCGATATTGACGAGGTGGCCGGGGCCTATCTCGCCCGCACCGGACGCCGTCTTCGGGTCGCGACCAAATATATGAGCCAGACCCGGGCGTTTTTTGCGCGCCACGCCATAGCCGATTATCGGATCGTCGAATCCAGCGGCGCAACTGAGGGGGCGCCAGCGGCTGGGGCGGCGGAACTGGTGGTCGATATCACGACCACAGGGGCCACCCTGGCGGCCAATAGTCTTAAAATCATCGGTGATGGCACTATACTGAAAAGCCAGGCCCAGTTAGCGGCCTCGCTCACGGCAGGCTGGACCAGGGCCCAACTGGTGCTCTTGCGTCGCTTCTTGAGCATTATCGAGGCCAAGGCCCGGGCGCGTGGTCTGGCGACCGTGATCTGGCCTGCCGAACATGATCGGGCTGCCCAGAGCGCTTGTGCGCGCTTCATTGCCGAGGGCGCGACGACACGGGTCAATGGTTTGTTGGTGTCGAGCCAGCAATTGTTTGATCTGGCGGCCGCATTGGCTGAGTCGGGCATTGGTCCGGTCAGTGTCACCCGCCCTGACTATGTTTTTGAAGCCAATTGCCCGGCCGCCGATGCCTTGGCCGCCAAGGTTTTAAGCGCTTAAATAGTGTTTCGGCTCATTTTTGACGATATTGGCAAAAATATGAGCTTCCCAGTTGAAATTTTCGTGAACATGACAAAAACTTGACGGGAATTTGTTGACTTGGGGCGAGTTATGCCTTTTTCTGACAATGCGAGAGACAAGAAGGACAAAAGAAACCTCAGTCTCCAGGCGTTTCGGGGAGGAAACGCCCTCTTAAAACAAGCCTTGTGCAATCGAGCCCGCTGCGATTATCCCCCGCAGCGGGCTTTATGCATTTTGGCGGATAGATCAATCGAGGCCCCGGGAGGTTTTTGACGAAAATGCCAAAAACCTCCGCCGTGTCTACCAGATCCGAACGCGCTGCTCTGGCGGCACATAGAGGGCGTCGCCGGGCTTGACGCCAAAGGCCGCGTACCAAGCATCAATATTGCGCACGACGCCATTGACGCGATAGAGCGGCGGCGAGTGCGGGTCGGTAGCGATCTGGTTGCGCAGGGCATCGTCGCGGCTCTTGGTCCGCCAGACCTGAGCCCAGCCAAGGAAGACGCGCTGGTCGCCGGTTAGGCCGTCAATGATCGGCGCGGGCTTGCCGCCCAAGGAACGGTGATAGGCGTCTAGCGCCATCAAGAGACCACCCAGATCGGCGATGTTTTCGCCCATGGTCAATTGACCTTGGACCTTGGCGCCGGGCAGGGGCTCAAAGGATGAGTACTGCGCATCAAGCTTGTCGGTCTGGACCTTGAACTTGGCAGCATCATCAGCCTGCCACCAGTCATTGAGCGAGCCATCGGCTGCGAACTGGCGGCCCTGATCGTCAAAGCCATGGGTGATTTCGTGGCCAATCACCCCGCCAATGCCGCCATAATTGATCGCCATATCGGCATTGGGGTCAAAGAAGGGCGGCTGCAAAATCGCGGCCGGGAAGACGATCTCATTGATTTGGGGGTTATAATAGGCATTCACGGTCTGGGGGAACATGCCCCATTCCTGGCGATCGACGGGGCCATTCATGCGGCCAACCTGATAGGCCCATTCAAAGGCGTGTGAGCGATCAATATTGCCCACCAGATCATCCGACTTGATATTTAGAGCCGAATAGTCGCGCCACTTGTCGGGATAGGCGATCTTGACCGTAAAGGTCGATAGCTTTTCCAAGGCCTTGGCCTTGGTTTGCGGGCCCATCCAGGCCAGGTTCTCGATCCGCACCTTGAGCGCTGCCTTTAGGTCGCCAACTAGGCCCAGCATCTTGGTCTTGGATTCGGGCGGGAAATAGGCCTCGACATAAAGCTTGCCGACCGCTTCGCCCAGATTGCTATCGACTGTGCTCACTGCCCGCTTCCAACG
>CANGEH010000244.1 GCA_947452665.1 Caulobacteraceae bacterium | reverse complement strand
GCCTTTTGCCGAATCACCTCTAATCTGAGTGCCCATGACCCGCTATATTTTCATCACTGGCGGCGTGGTTTCCTCGCTTGGAAAAGGCCTCGCCTCCGCCGCTCTTGGCGCGCTTCTACAAGCGCGCGGCTTTTCTGTGCGTCTGCGTAAGCTTGACCCCTATTTGAATGTCGATCCGGGCACCATGTCGCCCTATCAGCACGGCGAAGTCTTTGTCACCGACGACGGGGCCGAGACCGATCTAGATCTAGGCCATTATGAGCGCTTTACCGGCGTCTCGGCGACCAAGGCCGATAATATCACGACGGGCCGTATCTATCAGACCATTTTGGAAAAAGAGCGGCGCGGCGATTATCTGGGCGCGACGGTCCAGGTCATTCCGCATGTCACCGATGAGATAAAGCGCTTTGTCCTCACCCCAGCATTTGATGAAGCGGGCCGTGAGGTGGATTTTGTGCTGGTCGAGATCGGCGGCACGGTTGGCGATATTGAGGGCCTGCCGTTTTTCGAGGCCATTCGCCAGCTTGGTCAGCAATTGCCACGTGGCCAGTCCTGCTATGTGCATCTGACCTTGCTGCCCTTTATCAAGACGGCCGGCGAGATGAAGACCAAGCCGACCCAGCACTCGGTCAAGGAATTGCGCTCGATCGGGATTCAACCCGATATCCTGCTGTGCCGCTGCGAACAGTCCATCCCGCCTGAAGAAAAGCGCAAGATCGGCCTGTTCTGCAATGTGCGGGAATCGGCCGTGATTGAGGCGATGGATTCTTCCAATATCTATGCCGTGCCGCTGGATTATCATGCCCAGGGCCTCGATGCCGAGGTCTTGGCCGTGTTCGGCATGACCGATGCGCCCGCGCCCAACCTGTCGCGCTGGACCTCGATTTCCGACACAATGACTCATCCCGATGGCGAGGTGACGATCGCGGTTGTTGGCAAATACACGGTGCTGAAAGACGCCTATAAGTCTCTGATCGAGGCCTTGGTACACGGCGGCGTGGCCAATAATGTTAAGGTTCAGCTCGATTGGGTGGAATCTGAGACGTTTGAGGGCGAGGCGGGGGCTGCTGCTGCCCGGCTTGAGGGTGTGCATGGTATATTGGTGCCCGGCGGCTTTGGTGAACGCGGGGCCGAGGGCAAGATCCGCGCCGCCCAGTTCGCACGCGAGCGTCAAATCCCTTATTTTGGCATATGTTTTGGCATGCAGATGGCGGTCATTGAGGCGGCGCGCAATGTCGCCGGTATTAAGGACGCCTCCTCAACCGAATTTGGCCCAACCCCCAATCCGGTTGTTGGCCTGATGACCGAATGGGTCCAGGGCAATCAGCGCCAGGTGCGACAAGAAGGCGATGATCTGGGCGGGACCATGCGCCTTGGGGCCTATGAGGCGCATTTGACGCCCGGCTCAAAGGTTTGTGAAATCTATGGCGGTTCGACCGTGCAAGAGCGCCACCGCCACCGCTATGAGGTCAATATCGCCTATCGCGACCAGATCGAGGCGGCGGGCCTGAAATTCACAGGCCTATCCCCCGATGGCATTTTGCCTGAAATCGTCGAGCGTCAGGACCATCCCTGGTTTGTCGGCGTCCAATACCACCCTGAACTCAAATCCCGCCCCTTCGCGCCCCACCCCTTGTTTGCCAGCTTCATCAAGGCAGCCAAGGTTCAGAGCCGGTTGGTTTAGGCGCGGGACGAAACTGGCCTGACGTCCTATTTCCTTCCGCCGGAGCCTTGGTTCGGCGGCGGTCCAAGAACGGTACCCGATGTGCTTGGATGGACATTTCCGGTTGGCCGTGCAGGCGCGGGTATGTGTCCTCTGTTGGAGGGAGGTGAGGGCGGTTGGGCCGTGCCATTGTTGGTCATTTGAAGTTCCCTTAACAGATCACCAAAATTCTATCGACTTGATGTGTTGGCGGTTGATCCAAACACCTGATTTTCGGGCCGTCCAATTGTTGTTGTCATCCAAGTCATAGACTTGTTCGATATAGATATCTCTTTCGTTTCGGTCCGTTGAAGCATTTGATTTGACGTCAAATTTTCCAGCCCACTTGGTGTCATCATCTAAAGTTATCATGATATAACATGGTTCAATTTTGGACATTTTCCAATCCCAAGCACTTGGTATGGGGTGATTGACATCGATGCCGATCGATTTGAAAAAGTTGAATGACCAATCATAGCGTATGTCTAACCCAGCAATCAGCCCGATCATGAATGGTATGATAAAAGATGAAGTAGCCTGTCCTGGCCATGTTGAAAAAAACGACCAATGTGACGTAAGCGGTAAGGTCGCCGCGTTATAGACGATCGAAATCAGGACATAGGCGACGGTTGCTTCACTTATCGGAGGCAGGGAGGAGTTGATAAACCGGCTTCTGATAAACAGGATCAAGATCCCGGGTACGAAAAACTTCGTAAACGCGATGACATTTTGATCGGTTAAAAACTCTGCCATTTGGGGCCGACCCTCCAACTTGATCGCTTGAGCTGGGGTTTGCCCATCCAAACAATTTTCAATTTAAAATAGCGTATAATTTTTACATTATCAATAATTGAAAATTTGTACGATTTCTTTTGGCGGCCGCGCAGTCATAGACCCGACTTGAACTCCCCGGCGGTTTAGGGCATACACCGCCGCTCATTCGGTGGGCCTAGGCTCGTCGACCCTTAATTTATGCCGCGAGCAAGAGACAAGTTCCATGGCCGTTCCTAAGCGTAAAGTTTCCCCCTCCCGCGCTGGTATGCGCCGGTCGCACCAGGCTTTGGGTGCCAATTCCTATGTCGAAGACAAGGAAACCGGTGAGCTGCGTCGCCCGCACCATGTCGATCTGAAGACCGGTATGTATAATGGACGTCAGGTCATTACGCCCAAGGCAGACTAGTTTCACCTGTTTGTGCGGTTGCGATTTGTCGCAGCGGCGCTGGCATGGTTGATCAATCGGCGGCGCGTGAGGTAAAGCCTTGCGCGCCGTTTTGCATTTTTGCGCTGTTTTGCGCCTTATTCCCCGCCCCAATTCCCCGCCTCAGTGCCTAGGAGCCCTTCATGACCGAGATTGTCGATATTCTTGCCCGCGAAATCCTAGATAGCCGCGGCAATCCTACGATCGAGGTCGATGTGGTTCTGGAAGACGGCGCGTCTGGCCGGGCTGCTGTGCCGTCGGGGGCCTCGACGGGCGCGCATGAAGCGGTCGAGCGGCGCGATGGCGACAAGAGCCGCTATCAGGGCAAGGGCGTGCTCCAGGCGGTCGCTGCGGTCAATGGTGAAATCTTTGACGCCCTGTCGGGGCTGGACGCCGAAGATCAGCGCCGAATCGATTCGCTATTGATTGATCTGGACGGCACCCAGAATAAGAGCCGCCTAGGGGCCAATGCGATCTTGGGCGTATCGCTAGCCGTGGCCAAGGCCGCTGCCGACAGCGCTGCCCTGCCGCTTTATAAATATGTTGGTGGGGTTTCGGCCCGCACCCTGCCTGTGCCAATGATGAACATCATTAATGGCGGCGCGCATGCGGATAACCCCATCGATATCCAAGAATTCATGATCCTGCCGACCGGCGCTCACAGCTTTGCTGAGGGCCTGCGCATGGGGGCAGAGATTTTCCATGGCTTGAAAAAGGCCCTCAAGGATGCGGGCCATAATACCAATGTCGGCGATGAAGGCGGGTTTGCGCCTAATCTGGCGTCTGCCGAAGAGGCCTTGGCGTTTATCGTCAAGGCGGGCGAGGGCGCAGGCTATCGGGTTGGCGATGATTTCGTGCTGGGTCTGGACGTTGCCTCGACCGAGTTTTTCAAAGACGGCCGCTATCACCTGACCGGCGAGGGCAAGGTGCTCGATCAAGGCGGTATGGTCGATTATCTGGCAGGACTTGCCGCACGGTTCCCGATCGTCAGCATAGAGGATGGCTGTTCCGAAGACGATTTTGAGGGCTGGACGCTCTTGACCGAGCGTTTGGGTGCCAAGGTACAACTGGTCGGGGACGATTTGTTCGTAACCAATCCCTTGCGCCTAGCCGATGGCATCAAGGCGGGTCTGGCCAATTCGATCCTGATCAAGGTCAATCAGATCGGTACCCTTTCCGAAACCCTCGATGCGGTCGATATGGCCCACCGCGCGGGCTATACG
>CANGEH010000243.1 GCA_947452665.1 Caulobacteraceae bacterium | reverse complement strand
CACAGAAACGGTCGATATCGGCATTGATCTGGTCCGGGTCGCGGTCGCTACGGCCGGCGGCACCTATACGGTGGGCGCGAATGTCGAAAACGCCACACTGACCAATACGGTTGCCTTTAACCTGACCGGTACGGCGGATGATAATGTTCTGGTCGGCAATAGTGCGGCTAATACGCTAAATGGCGGCCTAGGCAATGATACGCTCGATGGCGGGGCCGGTAACGATACCCTGATCGGCGGCGCTGGCAATGATACCTATGTGATCGAAAACCTTTCGGATGTGGTCACAGAAGCGGTCGATAGTGGCATTGATCTGGTCCAGGTCGGGGTCGCGACGGCCGGCGGCACCTATACGGTGGGCGCGAATGTGGAAAACGCCACACTGACCAATACGGTTGCCTTTAACCTGACTGGAAATTCAGCGGCCAATGTTCTGACCGGCAATGACGCGGCCAATACACTGGATGGCGGGGCGGGAAATGACACCCTGATCGGCGGCGGCGGCAATGATAGCTTAGTCGGGGGTACGGGCTTTAATAGTCTAGATGGCGGCGCAGGGATTGACACCGCCTCCTATCAGAACGCAGCAAGCGCCATAACGGCCAACCTTTCCATAACAACGGCCCAGGTCACCGGTGGGGCAGGAACAGACACATTGTCTGGCATTGAAAACCTGACCGGTAGCGCGTTTGGCGACACACTTACTGGCGATAGCGGGGTTAATATACTGTCCGGTCTTGCCGGAAATGACACCCTGGTCGGGGCCGATGGTAATGACACTCTGATCGGCGGGGCAGGTAATGACACCCTGACCGGTGGCAATGGCGCAGACAATTTTGTCTTCAATTTTGCGCCCAATACCACGGCCAATAAGGACACGATTACCGACTTCACCTCCGGAACTGACAGCCTTCAGCTGAGCAAGGCGGTCTTTACGGCCCTGACCGGCCAGATTGGCACGCTCACGACCGAACAGTTCTGGTCAGCCGCCGGCGCGGTCAAGGGCCATGATAGCGATGACCGCATCGTCTATAATTCCACCACCGGCGTCCTCTATTACGACGCCGATGGCAGCGGTGCGGGCGCGGCGGTCCAGATTGCCTTGCTAGGCACAAGCACCCATCCAAGCCTGCTTTATACAGATCTGCAGATCATCGCCTAAGGGGCGTGGGGCCGCCAATTGGCGCGCCCCCCACCTCAAGGGGTTTTCATTGCGGGCCGCAGCGGACTTCGTCCCTGCGTCTAGGGCTTGATGAGGGCTGAACCGCCTAAGCATCACCTTGCAGATCAATCGGTGAATGGCTAGTTTGGCGGCCACGGGCCAAGGGGTTTGTTCGCAGGGTTTGCGGCTCGTATGAGGCCTGCCACGTCCATCCGGGCTCGACGGCGGTTCCTGCCGGAGCAAAGCGCGCACTGTGACCCATTATCTACATAAGGGCGACCTGCCCGACGATCTGGATCTTGGCTCCGTGGTGGCGATTGATTCCGAAACCATGGGCCTGCGCCTGCGCCGCGATCCCTTGTGTGTGGTGCAATTATCCAGTGGTGATGGAAACGCGCACCTGGTCCAGCTGGACCGGACCGCTTATGACGCGCCAAACCTGAAGCGGCTCTTGACCGACCCCAAGGTGTTGAAACTGTTTCACTTTGGCCGGTTTGATATTGCCATGTTCCTTTTGCATCTGGGGGTCCTGACCGCGCCGGTCTATTGTACCAAGATCGCATCGAAACTGGCCCGCACCTATACAGACCGCCATGGGCTAAAAGATGTGACCCGCGAATTGCTGCAGGTGGAATTGTCCAAGGCGCAGCAAAGCTCGGACTGGGGCGCCGACAGCCTGTCCAATGATCAGATGGCCTATGCGGCCTCCGATGTTTTGCACCTGCATGCCCTGCGCACCCGGCTTGATACCATGTTGGTGCGCGAGGGCCGGATGGATCTGGCAACTGCCTGTTTTGCCTTCCTACCGCACCGCGCGGCCCTAGATCTGGCCGGATGGGAAGACAACGACATTTTTGCGCATATGTGATCTGAATGGCTCGGTCATGACCACATACACTCCAGACCGTTTTGAGATTGGCCACGGGCTTGATGACCGAAGCACGGTCATGGCCAATTGGCGCAGGCGGTCAGTCCTGATCCACCGCATGCGCAAGGCCCTGCCAGCGGCGGCGGCGGCGATTGTGATCGGCCTGATCGGCTGGGTGGTGGTTAAGACCCTGATGTCGACCATTATTGATGTACGCGGCACGTCGCCCACCTCAATCCGCATGATCAATGCGCGGTTCTTTGGCCAGAGCGACGAGGGCCGGGCCTATATGCTGGCGGCCAAGGAAGCGACCCGCGACAATAAGGACGTCAAACGCGTCAGCCTGGCTGGCCCGGTCCTGACCCTCGATGTTAACGGGGCCAAGCCGACCTCGGCCAAGGCCGATCGCGGCCTGTTTCACGAGGGCGAAAAAGTGCTGAACCTGGAGGGCCATGTGGTCTTTACCAGCCCTCAAGGCTATGTGTTCCAGACGGGGTCTGCCGTGGTCGATACCCAGACCGGGATTGTCACCGGCAATAATCTGGTCTCGGGAAAAGGGCCATTTGGCGATATTCAGGCGAACAAATACGGGATTTATGACAAGGGTACGCGCATTATCTTTGAAGGTAATGTTCACGGCCGGATAAAAGGCAACTAGAACAGGGCTTGCGGCAGCACAGAAGGCTGCCTTGGCAGACAAGGATGGTCGCGTGATGAATCGATTGACGATATGGGGCCTGACCAGTTGCTTGGTAAGCCTTATGGCTGTGTCCGGTGCCCAGGCCCAGATCGCGGCCTCGAGCGACGCGCCGGTGGATGTCACGGCCGACCGACTCGAAGCCATGAACCAAAATTGCAGCGCGGTCTGGAGCGGCAGCGCCGAAGCGGTTCAAGATCAAAGCCGCCTGCGCGCCAATACCATCACCCTCTATAATCAGATCATCGGCGGCAAGGCTGGCAATTGCGGCGTGCTGGAGCGGATGGAGGCGGTCGGCGAGGTGTTTTATGTCACTCCCCAGCAAACCGTGCGCGGCGACTCGGCCATTTATACGTCCAGCAATGACATCTTGGTGATGTCCGGCCAGGTGATTGTTGCCCAGGGCGATAATGTCCTGCGCGGCGATCGGCTTAGCATTGTCGTCAAGACCGGTCAGGCGACAATGGAAACCGGCTCCAAGGGCCGCGGCAAGCCCGGCCGAGTTCGCGGCGTATTCTATCCTAACAAGGCCAGCCAAGGTGCAGCCGTCAAGGCCCCGCCGCCCCGGGCCGTCCCCGCCGCGGCGCCAAAGCCCTAGGCCAGGCCATGGAAAGCTTATCCGCCATAACAGCAACATCGCCGGACACATTGAGGGCCAATGATGGCCTGACCGTCGATCATGTCGGCAAGTCCTTTCGGGGGCGGCCCGTGGTCAAGAGCGTGTCCTTGCGGCTGCGGCGAGGTGAGGTTGCTGGTCTGCTCGGCCCCAATGGCGCGGGCAAGACCACCTGTTTTTACATGATTACCGGCCTAATCCCGGCCGATTATGGCTCGATCTATCTGGACGGCGAAGACGTTACGCCCCTGCCCATGTATCAACGCGCCCGCATGGGCATTGGCTATTTGCCGCAGGAGGCCTCGATCTTTCGCGGCATGACGGTTGAGCAAAATGTCATGGCCGTGGTCGAGATGCGCGAACAGGACGACCACAAGGCCAATACCATGGTCAAGGACCTGTTGGAAGAATTGCGTATTGATCATCTGCGGCATTCGCCCGCCATTGCCTTGTCGGGCGGCGAGCGCAGGCGGGTTGAAATCGCCCGCGCCCTGGCCAGCGAACCGGCCTTTATGCTGCTGGACGAGCCCTTTGCCGGGATCGATCCTCTCGCCATTGCCGATATTCGCGAAGTGATCCGTTATCTGAGCGAGCGCGGTATTGGCATATTGATCACGGACCACAATGTCCGCGAGACCCTGGAAATCATTGACCGAGCCTCGATCATCCATGCTGGTGAAGTGCTGTTTGAAGGCTCGCCCGACCAGATCCTAGCCGATCCCGAGGTCCGCCGCGTCTATCTCGGCGACAGCTTTTCCTAAAGGCAACCATCGCATTTTGTTTAAATT
>CANGEH010000242.1 GCA_947452665.1 Caulobacteraceae bacterium | reverse complement strand
CGGGCGGAAAACAGCAAGGGGGTGTAAAACTGACCCGCCAGACGCTTGGTGATCTCGCCGCGCGTCGGATAGGGCGCGATAAATCCGGTCATGGCGCTCAGCTTAACCTTGGCCGACAGGGCCAAGATCCAGGGCTGAATCAGTTCGCCTGCGCTTGGTCCAACCAGGGCTGCCCCCAAAATCTTGCCCTTGGGCGAGAGGATCAGCTTGCCCAGACCTTGGGTCTGACCCTCGGCCACGGCGCGGTCATTACCGCTGAACGGGGCGGTGATGACTTGAACGCCCTCGGCATGAAGGCTGCGCGCCTGGGCTTCGCTCAGGCCCACAGCGGCGATTTCAGGATCGGTATAGGTGGCGCGCGGCACGACCAGGCTGCTGGCCTTGATCGGCTGGGCAAACAAGGCCTTGCGGATGACTAGGCCTGCATGCGCGCCCGCCGTATGGGTAAACCCGCCCTGGCCGCTGACATCACCAATGGCAAAGACCCGCCGATTGGTGGTCAAGAGCTGGTCATCGGTCAGGATATAGCCGTGCTCGTCTAGGCCAATCCCAGCATCACCGAGACCCAGCCCCTCGACATTCGGGGCGCGGCCGGTGGCGACCAGCAGGTGACTGCCCACGCATTTCAGGTCCTGATCCCCTAGCCGCGCCTTGACCACGATACCGCCCGGCGTCTGTTCGAGCGCCTCAACTCTTGCGCCCTCGTGCAAGACCGCCCCATCGCGGCGCACGGCATCCAGCACGATGGCGGCAAGGTCTGGGTCTTCTCTCGGCAGGGCCTTGGCGGCTTCAAAAATCGTCACCCGGCTGCCCAGCCGCGCAAAGGCCTGGCCCAGTTCCAGCCCGATTGGCCCTGCGCCCAATATCATCAGGTGCTCGGGCAGGACCTTGAGCTCAAACAAGGTCTCATTGGTCAGATAGGCTACGCTCTCAAGGCCTGGGATGGGCGGCACCTTGGCGCGTGAGCCGGTGGCAATCACAATCTTGCGCGCCTTGACGCGGTAACTGGCGCTTTCAACCGTATCGGGACCCGCAAACCGGGCGGCCTCGCGCACAACCGTGCAGCCCAGACCCTCAAACCGCTCCTGACTATCGTGCGGCGCAATGGTGGCAATGGCACCCTGCACATGGGCCATCACAGCAGCAAAATCGATCTGGGCAGGGCCGGCGGGACCAATGCCCAAGGCACTGGTCGTGTTCAAAACATGGGCGCGCTTGGCCGCCGCGATCAGGGCCTTTGACGGCACACAGCCATAATTGAGGCAGTCGCCGCCCATTTCGCCCTGCTCAAACAGCACTACCTTCAAGCCAAGCTGGGCGGCTCCCGAGGCCACGGATAGGCCGCCAGAGCCAGCGCCAATCACGACAATATCGGCATGTAAAAGCTTGGTCATTAGGCTGGCTCACTTTTGCGAAACCGGCGAAGCACAATCGGCAAGAGCGACAAAAGGCTAAGCCCGATCAGGGGCAACAAGACTTGCGGCTCGAAAATCACCCGCAAATTTGGCTCCTGGCCTGAGGCGAACACATGGCCAAGGCCTGAGCCCAAACCGGCATAGACCAGGGAGCCTGGCAATATGCCCAAAACCGTCGCGATCAGGAAGGTGCGCAGGGGAATGGCGACAAAGCCTGCCGCCAAATTCACCAGCCAAAACGGCATGACGGGGATCAGGCGCAGGGTCAAAAGATAGGAAAACGCGTCTCGGCGCACCCCCTCTTCAATCTTGGCAATGGTCGAGCCTGCCTTGCCGCGCAGGGCATCCCCCACCGCCGTGCGGCAGATCAAAAAGATCACGGTCGCGCCCAGGCTTGCCCCTGTTGCCGCCGCCAGCCCGCCAAGCCAAGGGCCAAACAAGAAGCCGCCGCTCAAGGTCATGATCAAGGCCCCGGGCAGGGACAGGCTGACCACCGCCACATAAACCAGAATATAGGCCCCTAGGCTTAGCAGCGGGTACTGATGAACAAGAGCCTGCAACTCGTCGCGCCGCAGCTTAAGTTCAGACAAGGTTAGGTGATCGGTCACACCCGAAACAAGCGCCAGTCCGACCAGGGCTAGGACCAGGACTATGGGGCCAAATCGTTTGAGCCAGGGCATGGATCGTCTCCGGTTTATGTGAGGGGTGAACAGGCTAGGCCTGGCCAATTGCCTGCTCGAGCTGGGTAAATCCATCCGCGCGAAGCCGGGCGGCAAGGTCTAACTTGATCTGGCCAATCAGTCCGGGGCCCTGATAGGCCAAGGCCGAATAGAGCTGCACCGCACAGGCCCCGGCCCGGATCTTGGCATAGGCATCGGCCCCAGAGGCCACGCCCCCCGCCCCGATCAGGGCCAAGCGGCCGCCTGTGCAGGCATAAAACCTCGCCAGCATCTGGGTCGATAGGGTCATTAGGGGCGCACCCGACAGACCGCCCATCTGCCCCCTATGCGCCGAGACCAGGCTATCGGGCCGCGAAAGGGTGGTATTGCCGATGATAATCCCGCTCAGACCATGGGTCAGAACACAATCGACAATGCTCTCAACCTCGCCGTCTTCAAGGTCTGGCGCGACTTTCAACAGGATGGGCACGCCCCCCCTGGGCAAGGCCTTAATCCGTTCAGCCCGCGCCGCAGCAAGCCGGCCCAAAAGCTCATCCAAGGCCGCCTTGGCCTGCAGCGCTCTTAGGCCCGGCGTATTGGGCGAGGAAATATTGACGGTGAAATAATCGGCAAGGCCCCAAAGCCGGGTCAGGCCAGTGACATAATCGCCGATCCGGTCCTCACTATCCTTATTGGCCCCGATATTGGCCCCAACCAGGCCAGCGCCCTTGTCACGAGCAGCCAGCCGCGCGGCAAACGGCTCCAAGCCTTGATTATTAAAGCCCATGCGGTTGATTACGGCCTGATCGGCGCGCAGGCGAAACAGGCGCGGGCGCGGATTACCGATCTGGGCAAGCGGCGTGACCGTGCCGCACTCCACAAAACCAAAGCCTGCGCGCAGCATGGCCGTACTGGCCTGGGCGTTCTTGTCAAACCCAGCCGCTAGACCCAGGGCATTGGGCAGGGCTAGAGGCCCAATCGCACTGGCCAAGATGGGGTCATCGCCTTGCCGATCGCGCGGCCCAAGCCCGGCGGCGAGGGCGGCAATGGTCAGGCCATGCGCATCCTCGGCATCGAACAGGCCCAAGGCCTTAGCTGCAACATCATACATCAAGCCCATCAGGCTAGATCCCCAAGCCGGGGAATGCCGTCTGGGTCCAGATCAAGCTGGGTTTCGCCACGCACCTTGTCGAGCGCCAAAGGCTCATACAAGTGCGGAAACAGGTCGCCGCCCCGCGACGGCTCCCAAACCAGTTTGGGGCCCAAATCATCGGCCTCAAGGGTCAGGAGCACCAGATCGGCCTGACCGGCAAAATACCGCCGTGCCGTTTCCTGCGCCTGCTGGCCGGTTGAAAAATGAATATAACCATCGGCTAGGTCTATGCCTGAGCCCTTAAACACGCCCGCCGCCTTGGCCGTCTGCCATTCAGACTGCGGCAATAACTTATAGATCAGGGTCAAGATTTTGCTCCGGCGCCGCCGCCATGGTCCTTGGGCACAAATAAGCCGTCATAACTGGGCCTTCCGGCCTCATCGATCAGGAACACCGCCGCACAAGCGGTTGGAAAGCCGTTCAGGACCCGAGCAATTTGGGCATGACCGGCGCTGGCCTCCTGCATCAGGCGCACGGCGAGGTCCTGAAGGCCCGGATTATGCGCCACCACCATAATCGTATCGGCCTGATCGGCATAATCCTCGGCAAGGCTTAAGATCTGTTCGGCTGAGGCCAGATAAAGCCTTGGCAAGACTTCAAGCCGCACCGGCGAAAACCCTGCCCTGGCCGCCTCCCAGGTCTGGCGCGCGCGTACGCCGCTCGAGACGAGGGCTAGGTCTGGTTGAAGGCCCGCACCCGCCAGGACCTGCCCCATCCGCTCAGCATCAGCCAGACCGCGCGCGGTCAAGGCCCGGTCTATATCCTCGCCCGAAGCGGCCTGATTTTCCGCCTTGGCATGGCGCAGCAAGATCAATCGCCGCATGGTGGGTTCCTAGGTTTTGTCTGTCCTTGCCCTTCATAGACTGACTATGCGGCAATCGAAAGACACCAAGACCATGCAGACCAT
>CANGEH010000241.1 GCA_947452665.1 Caulobacteraceae bacterium | reverse complement strand
GATGCGGCCCAGGACCAGATGGCCGAGGTCCTGGCCGATCGTCTGGCGCGTATGTCAAAAGGCGATATGACCGCCCGTATCGATGTCGAGCTTGATCCCAGCTTTGCCAAGATCAAGAGCGATTATAATAGCGCGATCGATGGTTTGGCCCGGGCCTTGCGGGCTGTTGCCGAAAGCACAGGCAGTATTCAAACCGGCGCCAATGAGATCACCAGCGCCTCAGATGACCTGTCGCGCCGCACCGAGCAGCAGGCGGCAAGCCTAGAACAAACCGCCGCGGCCCTGGATGAAATCACTGCGACCGTGGCGCGTAGTTCAGAGGGGGCCCGCAAGGTGGCCAGTGCCATGACCAATGCCCGTTCAGACGCAACCCAGTCGGGCGAGGTGGTGCAAAACGCTGTCAGGGCTATGGGCGAGATCGAGCAATCCTCGCGTCAGATCGGCCAGATTGTCGGCGTGATCGATGAAATCGCCTTCCAGACCAACCTTTTGGCCCTCAATGCCGGGGTCGAGGCGGCGCGGGCTGGGGATGCGGGCCGCGGGTTTGCAGTGGTGGCGTCCGAGGTGCGATCCTTGGCCCAGCGCTGCGGCGAGGCGGCCAAGGAGATCAAGGGCTTGATCAGCGCCAGTACTGGCCAGGTCGATGCCGGGGTCAAGCTGGTGGCGGCGGCTGGGGAATCGCTTGGGCGGATCGTTGCCAATATTGCCGAGATCGATACCCTGATTTCCGAAATCGCCACCTCTTCCACCGAGCAGGCGACAGGGCTGTCCCAGGTCAATTCTGCGGTCAATCAGATGGATCAGGTTACCCAGCAAAACGCGGCCATGGTCGAAGAGGCCACGGCGGCGGCATCGAGCCTGCAGTCCGAAACCGCTGAACTGGCCAGGCAGATGTCGCAGTTTAATATTGGACTTGAGGCCCCAGCAACGCCGCGACTTCAGGCGGCGGACCCTATGCGGCATAATGGCGGCAGAAACCCAGTCGCCCAGGTCCAGTCTAGGCTTTCCAAACTCCCAGCCAATCTTGGCGCAGCCACCGCTGACGACCTTCATCACTGGGACGAATTCTAGATTGGGCCGAGTATGATGCCTAAAGATTTGGGGGATGGCCTTACCGCCATCCCCTCGTCAGCTTAGATATAACGGCGCAGGGAGCGAGCGAGTTCTGATGTGCCGCTGCGAACGCGCTTTTGCTGGGGCTGATAGGCCACCCGGGCATGATCGCTGCAATAGGGGCCATCCGAAGACCGGCGACCGCAAAAGCTGAAACTGTCCGTGGCTGGGTCACCAATCGGCCATTTGCACATATGGGCCCCAAGCGTCAGCACCGTGGCGGAGCCTGGCTCTTCCTTATAAATCACGGGCGGCGTGGGCATGGCTGCAACCGGTGCCGGTGCGGCGGGCTCAATCCGGCGCGGGGCTGCGGGGGCGGCAACCGCCGCGCGGGGCGCGCGCGGGGCCTTGAAGGCGGGGCGGGCGGGCTGCGAAGGCGCAGCGCGGCCAGACAGGCCAAGCCGGTGAACCTTACCAATGACCGCATTGCGCGTGACGCCGCCCAATTGCTTGGCGATCTGGCTTGCACTCAGGCCGTCGGCCCAGAGTTTTTTCAGCAATTCGACCCGTTCATCTGTCCAGCCCATCTCGCACTCCAAAGGACGTTAACCTCAGGATCTATCCTAAACCAAAGCTTAACGGACACAATAGGTGGTTATGAAAAACTGGCGACCAACTAGATATAGGGGGTCAAATATCTGGGGACAAGTTCTGGACAAGGTGTGGCTTGCGAAACGGAGTCAATCGGGGCAAGTCTGGACCCATGACCAATTCAAACCAAACCGGGGTCAGAGCGCCCTTGCCGACACCGCCCCTGCCGCGCGATTATCATGGCGTCAATTGGCGGGGCATGATGACCCTCTATGGCCGCGAAGTGCGCCGATTCTGGAAGGTCGGTATGCAGACCGTGGCTGCACCTGTGGTCACCACCTTGCTTTATATGCTGATCTTTGTCGTTGCCATGCGCGGGGCCAGCCCGCCCATCCATGGCACGCCCTATGCCCAGTTTGTGGCCCCGGGCCTGATCATGATGGCCATATTGAACAATTCCTTTGCGAATGCCTCGTCTAGCCTGATCCAGGCCAAGATTATGGGGCTGACGCCAGACTTTCTCACCCCGCCCTTATCGCCATTTGAGCTTTTGGTCGGTTTTGGCCTGGGGGCCGCGACGCGCGGTGTATTTGTTGGCACGATTACGGCCTTGGCGGTGACGCCCTTTACCCAGTGGGGCGTGGCGCATTTATGGGCCGTGGTCTATTTCGCTGTAGCGGCCTCACTGATCCTTGGTCTGATTGGCATCATGGCGGGACTGTGGAGCGAGAAATTCGACCATCTGGCGGCGGTGACCAATTTTTTGATCATGCCCATGACCTTTTTGTCGGGCACGTTTTACCTGGTCGATCGCCTGCCCGAACCTTTCCGCACAGCCTCGCATTTTAACCCGTTCTTTTATCTGATCGACGGGTTTCGCTATGGGTTTATCGGCCTATCAGATGGCAATATCGTGATCGGCATGGCCATGACGGCAAGCCTAGTTGTGGTCTTGGCCTTGAGTTGCTGGAACCTGTTTCGGACCGGTTATCGGCTCAAATCCTGACGAAAAAGTCACGGCTGTGCAGTTTTTAGCGGTTTTGGTGCAATCTCGGTGCGCTATGATTGACAGATTGTCGTTCCGCAGCGACAACCCATAGCCTTCCCGCCTCGAGGTTTTCACCCCCTGGGGCCTTCGCTATTGGAGGGTTTGTCTTGTCCAGCCAAGCGCCTGTTTCGTCCTCGGCACAAGCTCATCTGATGGGCGTCTATAATCGTGCGCCGCTCGCGTTTGAGCGCGGCGAAGGCGCGCGTCTGACCAGCACGGACGGTGAGGTTTATCTGGACTGTATGGCTGGGATTGCCACCAATGCGCTGGGCCATGCCCATCCGCGCTTGGTCGGTGCGATTAAGGCCCAGTCCGAAAAGCTGTGGCACGTCTCCAATATTTTCCGCATTCCTGAGCAGGAAAAACTGGCCGATCGGCTTGCTGCCGAGACCTTTGCCGATGTGGTGTTTTTCACCAATTCCGGCACAGAGGCGATTGAGTGCGCGCTCAAATTGGCGCGCAAATATCATTCGGCCAAGGGCCAGCCTGAGCGCATCGATGTCATCACCTTTGAAGGCGCCTTTCATGGGCGCACCTATGCGGCGGTCAATGCCGGCGGCAATCCCAGCTATACGGATGGTTTTGGTCCGCGACTGCCGGGCTATATCCACCTGCCGTTTGGTGATCATGAGGCCTTGAAGGCCGCGATCGGCCCGACCACAGCCGCGATCATGGTTGAGCCGGTCCAGGGCGAGGGCGGCGCGCGCGCAGTGCCCGATGCCTGCCTGCGCGGCCTGCGCGAGCTATGCGATCAAGAAGGCATTTTGCTGATCTATGACGAGGTCCAGTGCGGCCTAGGGCGCACAGGCAAACTGTTTGCCTATGAGTGGTCGGGTGCAGCCCCCGATGTCATGGCTGTGGCCAAGGCGCTGGGGTCTGGCTTTCCGGTTGGGGCCTGTCTGGCCACCCGTGAAGCGGCCGCTGGCATGGTGGTTGGCGCGCATGGCTCGACCTTTGGCGGTAATCCCTTGGCCATGGCTGTGGCCTATGAAGCCCTTGACGAGATTGCCAAGCCCGCGACCCTAGACAATGTTCGCCAGGTGGCAGGCTATTTCACCCAGCAACTCAATGGTCTGAAAGATCAGTATCCAGACATTATTGTTGATGTGCGCGGGCGCGGGCTTTTGATCGGTATCAAGCTGATCCCGAATAATCGCGATTTCATGGTGCTGGCGCGCGATCAAAAACTGCTGATCGCCGGCGGCGGCGATAATTGTGTGCGCCTCTTGCCGCCCTTGACCTTGACCATCGAGGAGGCGCAGGAGGCCGTGGCCAAGATTGGCCGCGCTTGCGAGGTCGCCCGCGAACACGCCAAGGCTAAGGCTTAAAATCGCCCTTAAGCGTCACACGCCTGTCACGTCCCCCTGTCACGCACAGGCCTTTCTGTTCCCGCCTCTGACGTCTGGTCTGAGGTGGTCTGAGGGATTTTTTGATGAAACCGCCCGTAAGGCACTT
>CANGEH010000240.1 GCA_947452665.1 Caulobacteraceae bacterium | reverse complement strand
CTGACCCAGTCGGCGATTGCCATGGTCCATCAGCGGTTTTCGACCAATACCTTCCCATCCTGGAAGCTGGCCCACCCCTATCGCTTCATCGCCCATAATGGCGAGATCAATACGGTGCGCGGCAATGTGAACTGGATGAATGCGCGCAGGCGCACGCTGGAATCGCCGCTATTGGGCCCGGACCTCGACAAGATGTGGCCCCTGATCCCACATGGTCAGTCCGACACAGCCTGCCTAGACAATGCGCTAGAACTGTTACTCGCCGGTGGCTATCCGCTGGCCCATGCGGTCATGATGCTGATCCCCGAAGCCTGGGCTGGCAATCAGCAGATGGATGCCAAGCAAAAGGCGTTCTACGAATATTATGCCGCCTTGATGGAGCCGTGGGACGGCCCCGCCGCCATTGCCTTTACCGATGGCCGCCAGATTGGCGCGACCCTGGACCGCAATGGCCTTCGCCCAGCGCGCTTTATCCTGACCACGGATGATCAGGTGATCATGGCGTCAGAGTCCGGCGTCTTGCCGATCCCAGAGGAAAAGATTGCGCGCAAATGGCGTTTGCAACCGGGCAAGATGCTCTTGATCGATCTGGAACAGGGCAAGATCATCGAGGACGACGAGATCAAGCAGACCCTGGCCAATGCCCAGCCCTATGATGAGTGGCTGCACCAGACCCAGTTCAAGCTCGAAGGCCTGCCGGTCAAGATCGATGAGACGCCGCTGGCCGACGATCCCCAGACCCTGCTCGATCGCCAGCAAGCCTTTGGCTATACGCAAGAAGACCTGAAATTCTTCTTAGCCCCGATGGCGACAACGGGCGAGGATCCGATCGGCTCCATGGGCGCGGATACGCCCATTGCGGTCCTATCTGAGCGCTCCAAGCTGCTCTATGACTATTTCAAACAAAACTTTGCCCAGGTCACCAATCCGCCGATCGATCCGATCCGCGAAGAACTGGTCATGTCGCTGGTCTCGATGATTGGACCAAGACCCAACCTGCTTGGCCACCATGCCGGGACTCATAAGCGCCTGGAGGTTTCGCAGCCCGTCCTGACCAATGCCGATCTCGACAAGATTCGGGCGATTTCTGAGCTGCTAGATGGGGCCTTCCGCACCGCCACGATTGATACGACCTGGGATGCCAGCGAAGGCGCGGGCGGTATCGAAATGGCTATCCAAAAGATGTGCTGGGCCGCGACCGAGGCTGTGCTGGCCGATATCAATATCCTGATCTTGTCCGACCGGGCGGTTAGCGAGACCCGTGTGCCTGTGCCTGCAGCCCTCGCCACAGCCGCCATCCACCACCACCTGATCCGCCAAGGCCTGCGCATGCAGACCGGCCTGGTGATCGAGACCGGCGAAGCGCGCGAAGTACACCATTTCTGCGTTCTAGCGGGCTATGGCGCCGAGGCGGTCAATCCCTATCTGGCGTTTGAAACGCTTGAAGCCCTGCGCGTTAAATCGGGCCTCGCCTTAAGCGCCTATGAGGTACAGAAAAACTATATCAAGGCCATCGGCAAGGGCATACTCAAGGTCATGTCCAAGATGGGCATCTCGACCTATCAGTCCTATTGCGGCGCCCAGATTTTCGACGCTGTCGGCCTGTCGTCTGAATTCATCGAAAAGTATTTTACCGGCACAGCCACCACGATTGAGGGGGTTGGCCTAGGCGAAGTTGCCGAAGAATCCGTGCGTCGTCACCGCGACGCCTATGCCGATATTCCGATCTATCGCGATGCACTAGATGTCGGCGGGGCCTATGCCTTCCGGATTCGCGGCGAGGAACACGCCTGGAACCCAGACTCCGTTGCCAAGCTGCAACACGCCGTGCGCGGTAATCTGCCTGCCGAATATGAGGCCTTTGCCGCCAGCATTAATGAGCAGTCAAAGCGGCTCTTGACCATTCGCGGCCTGATGGAATTCAAATTCGCTGACCAGCCCTTATCGATCGATGAGGTCGAACCGGCGTCCGAAATCGTCAAGCGCTTTGCCACCGGGGCCATGAGCTTTGGCTCCATCAGCCGTGAGGCCCACACCACCTTGGCCGTGGCCATGAACCGGATAGGCGCGCGGTCCAATACGGGTGAAGGCGGCGAAGAATCTGACCGGTTTGTGCCCCTGGCCAATGGCGATTCCATGCGCTCGGCGATCAAACAGGTCGCGTCGGGCCGGTTTGGCGTCACCGCTGAATATCTGGTCAATGCCGATGACATCCAGATCAAGATCGCCCAGGGCGCCAAGCCTGGCGAGGGCGGCCAACTGCCAGGTCATAAGGTTGATGCCAATATTGCAAAGGTGCGTCACTCTACCCCCGGCGTTGGCCTGATCAGCCCGCCGCCGCACCACGATATCTATTCGATCGAGGATCTGGCCCAGCTGATCCACGACCTGAAAAACGTCAATTCCCAGGCCCGAATCTCGGTCAAGCTGGTCTCGGAAGTCGGGGTTGGCACGGTTGCGGCAGGGGTGAGCAAGTCGCGCGCCGACCATGTGACCATTTCCGGCTTTGAAGGCGGCACCGGGGCCTCGCCTCTCACCTCCCTGACCCATGCTGGCTCACCTTGGGAAATCGGTCTAGCCGAGACCCAGCAGACCCTGCTGCTCAACGGCCTGCGCAGCCGCATTGCCGTTCAGGCCGATGGCGGACTTCGCACCGGCCGCGACGTGGCCGTGGCAGCCCTGCTCGGGGCTGATGAATTTGGCTTTGCCACGGCGCCCCTGATTGCGGCGGGCTGTATCATGATGCGCAAATGCCATCTCAATACCTGCCCGGTTGGGGTTGCGACCCAGGACCCGATCCTGCGCGCCCGGTTTACCGGCCAGCCCGAGCATGTGATCAATTACTTCTTCTTTGTCGCCGAAGAACTGCGCGCCATCATGGCCCAACTCGGTGTGCGCACGATCAATGAGATGATTGGCCGGGTCGAGCTCTTGCATGCCCGCCCCGTGGTCGAGCAATGGAAGGCCAAGGGCGTTGATCTGAGCAAGCTACTCTATATGCCCGACATCCCCGCCGACCTGCCGCGCTGGAACAGTGAGCGGCAAGATCACGGGCTGGAAAAGGCCCTCGATCACGGCTTTATCGCCGCGGCGGCCCCTGCCCTTGAGCGCGGTGAGCCGGTCGAGATCAAGGCTGAGGTTCACAATGTCAATCGCAGCGTCGGGGCCATGTTGTCGGGCGCCGTGGCGCGGCGCTATGGCCATGAGGGCCTAGCCCCCGACACCATCAAGATCACCTTGATCGGTACAGCGGGCCAAAGCTTTGCCGCCTTCCTGGCGCGGGGCATTAGCCTGACCCTGATCGGCGACGGCAATGACTATGTCGGCAAGGGCTTGTCGGGGGGCCGGGTGATTGTGCGCCAGCCAGACGGCATTTTGCGCGATCCAACCCAAAACATCGTGGTCGGTAATACGGTGCTCTATGGCGCAATTGCCGGTGAGGCCTATTTCTCAGGCGTGGCGGGCGAGCGGTTTGCTGTGCGCAATTCCGGGGCGATTGCCGTGGTCGAGGGCACGGGCGACCATGCTTGCGAATACATGACCGGCGGCGTGGTGGCGGTGCTGGGCAAGACCGGGCGCAATTTTGCCGCCGGCATGTCGGGCGGCGTGGCCTATGTCTATGACCCTGAAGGCCGCTTCGACGCCCTGTGCAATAAGGCCATGGTCGATCTGGAACCGCTCGACGGGTCTGGCGATGACCAGACCGGCCTTGGCGATGCGGATACAGGCCTTGGCAATATGCTGCGCTTTGACACAGAACGCCTGCGCGTCCTGATCGAGCGGCATCTGGCCCATACTGGCAGTGCCCGCGCCCGCCATATCCTTGATAACTGGCAGACCTGCGTGCGCCAGTTCGTCAAGGTCATGCCCAAGGACTATCGCCGCGCCCTGATGGATCTGGAGGCCGCCTCGGCCGCCCAGGTCGCCGCGCAATAGCCCCCAACGCTTAAGAGAGACAAGATCATGGGTAAGCCGACAGGGTTTTTGGAAATCAGCCGCCACGACCGCTCTTATGTAAAGCCAGAAGAGCGGCTCAAGACCTGGCAGGAATTTGTCACCCCCTTGGACAAGACCGAGGTTGGGGCCCAGGCTTCGCGCTGCATGGATTGCGGGATTCCGTTCTGCCATACCGGCTGCCCGGTCAATAATCTGATCCCCGACTGGAATGATCT
>CANGEH010000239.1 GCA_947452665.1 Caulobacteraceae bacterium | reverse complement strand
GCCTAGGGACGAAGACCATGGCGGACGATTCCGGGCGGCTCAATCAGGTTCTTGAGCAAACCTCCTTTCTCTACGGCGGCAATGGGGCCTTCGTTGAGGCCTTGTATGCCCAGTGGGCCAAGGACCCGGTCTCGGTTGACCCGTCCTGGCAGGTGTTTTTTGCAGGTCTTGCTGAGCCGGCGCAAGATGCGGTCAAGGGGGCTGAGGCTCCGAGCTGGCAGGGCGCCCAAACCCCTCAAGTTCGGCCAGACTGGCTATCGGCCCTAGATGGCCAATGGCCAGCCGTCGAGGCCAAGATTGGCGAAAAGATCGCCGCCAAGGCCCCGGCCGCTAGCCCTGAGGCCGTGCGCGCCGCCACCCTAGACAGCCTGCGCGCCATTATGATGATCCGCGCCTATCGCATGCGCGGCCATTTCGCGGCCAATCTGGATCCCTTAGGCCTCGACGAAAAGCAGGACACGTCTGAGCTTGATCCGGCCAGCTATGGCTTTAGCGAAGCCGATTATGACCGGCCGATTTTTCTCGATTATGTGCTAGGCCTAGAAACCAGCACGGTGCGCGAGATCGTCTCGATCCTGCGCCGCACCTATTGCGGCAATGTCGGCGTGCAATACATGCACATTTCTGACCCAACTGAAAAGCAATGGCTGCAAGAGCGCATTGAGGGCAAGGACAAGGAGATCACCTTCACGCCTGAAGGCAAGATCGCCATATTGAAAAAACTGATCGAGGCCGAGGGCTTTGAGCGCTTCTTGCATAAGCGTTTTCCGGGCACTAAGCGGTTTGGCCTAGATGGCGGCGAGGCCACCGTGCCGGCCCTGGAGCAGATCATTAAGCGCGGCGGCGCGCTTGGTGTTGAAGACATTGTGATTGGCATGCCGCACCGCGGCCGCCTGAATGTGCTCGCCGCTGTTATGGGTAAGCCGTATCACGTCATCTTCCATGAGTTTCAGGGCGGCTCGTCCGTGCCCTCCGATATTGGCGGCTCTGGCGATGTGAAATATCATATGGGCGCGTCTTCGGACCGCAGCTTTGACGACAATAATGTCCACCTGTCCCTAACCGCCAATCCTTCGCACCTCGAAATCGTCAATCCGGTGGTGCTTGGCAAGGCGCGGGCCAAACAGGCAGCCACCTTGCGCGCCGCGCCCGATAGTGGCCGCACCCATGTCCTGCCCCTGTTGCTGCACGGCGATGCGGCCTTTGCCGGCCAGGGCGTGGTGGCCGAGTGTTTTGCCCTGATGGGTCTGAAGGGCTATCGCACCGGCGGAACCATTCATTTCATCGTCAATAACCAGATCGGCTTTACCACCAGCCCGCGTTTCTCGCGCTCATCGCCCTATCCGTCGGATGTGGCCTTGATGGTTGAGGCCCCGATCTTGCACGCCAATGGCGATGATCCGGAAGCGGTCGTATTCGCCGCCAAGGTCGCCACCGAATATCGCCAAAAATTCGGCAAGGACGTGGTTATCGACATGTTCTGCTATCGCCGCTTTGGTCATAATGAGGGCGATGACCCGACCATGACCCAGCCCCTGATGTATGCCAAGATCAAGGGCCATCCCTCGACGCGCGAGCTCTATAGCCAGCGCCTGATCGAGCAGGGCGCGGTTACCGCGGCCCAGGTCGAGGACTGGATCAAGGCGTTTGAGGCGTTTCTCGATGCCGAATTTGAGGCTGGAAAGACCTATAATCCCGACAAGGCCGATTGGCTGGACGGGGCCTGGTCAGGCCTAGCGCGTCCCGATGGCGATGATCGCAAGTTCGAAACCGCCGTGCCCTTGCAAAAGCTGCGCGATATCGGCAATCGCCTGACCACGGTGCCCAACCATATTGACGTCCATAAGACGGTCAAACGCGTGGTTGAGGGTCGCCGCACCGCGATCGAAACCGGCGAGGGCCTGGACTGGTCGACCGGCGAGCACCTGGCCTTTGCCACCTTGCTCGATGAAGGCTTTCCTGTGCGCCTGTCGGGCCAGGACAGTGTGCGCGGTACCTTTGTGCAGCGCCATTCGGACCTGATCGATCAATCGACGGAAGAACACTATACGCCGCTGAATAATGTCCGCCCTGGCCAGGCCCATTATGAAGTGATCGATTCGCTTCTGTCCGAAGAAGCCGTGCTGGGCTTTGAATACGGCTTTAGCCTCGCCGACCCCAATACCTTAGTCTTGTGGGAAGCCCAATTTGGCGACTTTGCCAATGGCGCCCAGGTGGTGGTCGACCAGTTCATCAGTTCGGGTGAGCGCAAATGGCTGCGTATGAGCGGCCTGGTCATGCTGTTGCCGCATGGCTATGAAGGCCAGGGCCCCGAACACTCTTCGGCTAGGCTGGAGCGCTATTTGCAAAGCTGCGCGGAAGACAACATGCAGGTGGTCAATGTCTCGACCCCGGCCAATTACTTCCACGCCCTGCGCCGCCAGATGCACCGTCCGTTCCGCAAGCCGCTGATCGTGATGACGCCAAAGTCGCTTTTGCGGCACAAAAAGGCCATTTCCAAGCTAACAGACCTAGCCGAGGGCTCGTCCTTCCACCGGGTGCTTTGGGATGATGCCGAACACAATCAGGCCCTAACCAAGACCCGGCTCAAGCCCGACGACCAGATCCGCCGTGTGGTCCTGTGTTCGGGCAAGGTCTATTATGACCTGCTCGAAGACCGTGAAAAGCGCGGCATTGATGATGTCTACCTTTTGCGGCTGGAGCAGTTCTATCCCTGGCCTATGAAGTCGCTATCGACCGAGCTGGCCCGCTTCAAGACCGCCGAACTGGTCTGGTGCCAAGAAGAGCCCAAAAATATGGGCGGCTGGACCTTTGTCGATCCCTGGATCGAACTGACCCTGGCCAAGCTCAAGATCAAGGCCAAGCGCGCGCGCTATGTCGGACGCCCGGCCTCTGCCTCGACCGCGGCGGGTCTGATGACCCGGCACTTAAAAGAACTCGAATCCTTCCTAAATGAGGCCTTCGCCTAATCGCGACTGTGCTTTGCCGAACTGACCGGAGTATCAAGACCAATGGCCGACATCATGACCCCCGCCCTGGGCGAATCCGTCGCCGAAGCCACAGTGGCCCGGTGGACCAAAAAGGTCGGTGACTCGGTCAAGAAGGACGAAATGCTGGTTGAGCTGGAAACCGACAAGGTCAGCCTTGAAGTGGTTTCCCCCGCCGATGGCGTTTTGGGCGAAATTCTAGCGCCCGAGGGTGAAACCGTCCTGCCCGGTACGCTGCTTGGTAAGGTGACCGCAGGCGCTGCCGCCAGTGCGCCGGCCCCCGCCGCGCCCGTGGCAGAGGCACCAAAGCCAGCACCCATTGCTGCCCCAGCCCCAGCACCCGTCCCAGCCCCGGCTGCCGCCGCTCAAGCCCCGTCCGTCCGCCGTATCGCCGCTGAAACCGGTCTGGATGCTAGCGCCATTGCAGGCTCCGGCAAGGATGGCCGCGTAACCAAGGGCGATGCCCTCGCCGCGCTCGAGGCCCGCGCCAATGCGCCCGTCACGGTCGCCGCCCCGTCTGCACCCCGGCCCGTGTCCGAGCGCGAAGAGCGGGTCAAGATGACGCGTCTTCGCCAAACCATTGCTCGGCGTCTGAAGGAGGCCCAGAACACGGCCGCCATGCTGACCACCTTTAATGAGGTGGATATGACCGCGGTCATGGCCCTGCGCGCCCAGTACAAGGACGTGTTTGAAAAGCGCCATGGCGTAAAAATGGGCTTTATGTCCTTCTTCGTGAAGGCCTGTGTTGAGGCCCTGAAAGACGTGCCCGACGTCAATGCCGAGATTGATGGTCAGGACCTGATCTATAAGAACCATTATGACATTGCCGTCGCCGTTGGCACGGATAAGGGTCTGGTCGTGCCGGTCGTGCGCGACGCCGATGCCTTGAGCTTGGCGGGAATCGAAAAAGCCATTGGCGCGCTGGGCAAAAAGGCCCGCGATGGCCAGTTGGCGATCGAGGACATGCAGGGCGGCACCTTCACCATCTCTAATGGCGGGGTCTATGGCTCGCTGATGTCGACCCCGATCTTGAATGCCCCGCAATCTGGCATATTGGGCATGCACAAGATCCAGGACCGGCCCATGGTGGTTGGCGGCAAGATCGAGATCCGGCCCATGATGTATCTGGCCTTGAGCTATGATCACCGGGTGGTCGATGGCAAGGGGGCTGTGACCTTCCTGGTCAAGGTCAAGGACTATATCGAAG
>CANGEH010000238.1 GCA_947452665.1 Caulobacteraceae bacterium | reverse complement strand
GCCATGCCGATCTCATCGGCGCTTGTGCTCAATCAGGCCCCGCCGCAAAGATTGGGCCGGGAAATGAATATGGTCAGCGAAAACATCAATCTTTTGTTTGATCTTGGCATTCACCTTGCGCCCGTCGCTATTCGCGCCCGGCAAGTTTACCAGGGCGCTTTTGGCACGGGTCAATCAGCGCCTGAAATTCAAAAGGACTCGCCCGCCGCCAGCGAGACCACTAGACTATGGGCCTATTTGGAATCTCGGCTATCGCTCAATCAGCAAGGCGATCGCGCCATGGCCCGACCCGGCCGCTCAGCCTTGGCGACCAAGGGCGCAAGCGCCGCTTAAATCGTCGAGCACTTGCTACCAATCGCGCCGATCTCGCCCGCATGCGTGCCAAATTGACCAGATTTGCCACAATATGGGCATGATCTAGGCCCTGATTAGCCTTCAAAGCAAAAAGTTTGTTTGCGTCCGGGCCAATCACCGTTAGTTTTCAAAAGGTTTGCGCCGCGTGGCGTGTGTTTGATGCGGATCGGTTTGTCGCCGAGGATTGGGCCGATAATGAAGGTCACGAAGTCTTCCCCTCTGAATTTGGAGTCGGACACTCCGGCCACTGAGCCTTCAGTGACTGCGCCTGAGGCTGCGCCAAAGCGGGCCGCTGCAAAAACATCAACAAAATCCACCGCGGCAAAGGGCCAAAATGGGCCTGCAAGCCCAGACAGCGCGGCGACAGGGGCCCAGAGGTCCCTTTTTATCAGCGGCTCTTCGAGTTCGTCACGATCCGCCAATAAAAAGGCCAAAAAACCTAAAACTGCGGGAAGCTGGGCCTATCCTATTGCCGGATTAGCGAGCTTTCTTTGGGTTGGAAGCCTGGTTGCCTTTGTGCTTGGCTTTCAGTCCCGTGTCGGGCCGTTCGATTTTGATCCCTTCCTGATCGGTGTCTTTGCCCTCCTCGCCATGGGTCCAATTGGGTTTGTGTTTTTCGCAGCCTATGCGCTGATCCAAGGCCGCCGCTTTGGCGAAGAGACCCGCCGCACCCAGACCCTGGCCGATCACATGATCACGCCAGCCGCCATAGCGGTTGGCGATACGGGCGTCTTACTCACAGGTATTCGCGCTGAAATCGATGCAGCGGCGGCCGCAGCCAAGCTTGCACAAGAAGAAATTGGCTTGCTCGGACGGGTGCTGGCGAATGAAACCCAGCGCCTTATTGAGGCGGCCGCCAATTCGACCAGATCCGCTCATGAAATGAGCGGTAGCCTAGCTCAGGAGCGTCAAGCCCTCGAGGCCATGACCAAGACCCTGGATGACCAGGTTGGCCGGATCAATGACGCCGTAAGCCGCCAGGCGCGTCTGGTTGTTGATTCCGCCGAAGTGGCCGATGCCCAGATCCGCGAGGCCGAAACCGCGCTCGCTGCGCGCACCAGTGACCTATCCGCCGCCGCCAATGAGGCCGCCGCCACAGCGCGCTCGGCGGGCGAGGATATCGGCAAGGAGGTCGAGCGCCTCAAGGATGCCGGGGTTAATTTTAATGAACAGGTCCATTTTGTTCAGGACGGTTTGGCCAAACAGGTCAGTGTGCTCAATGACGCGGCCCAGGGCCTTCGCAATGATCAAGAACAGCTGGACGCCGCACTGGTAACCCGGCGCAGCCAGTTGTCAGACCTTATCTCCCAAAGCCGCGAAGCTGCAGACGCGGTTGACCAGACCGCCCGCGAAGCCGGCCAACAGATTGAACGACTGTCCCAGATCAGCAAAGAGCGGGCGGATGAACTTAATGAGGCGGCAAGGTCGCATCGCTCCGCCTTGGCAAGCGCCGCAATCGAATCGCTTAGTGCAATCACCGACGCCTCGGGCCGCCACAAGGACCTGTTATTGCAACAAACCCAGCATCTGGTCGATGCGATGAATATGGCGGCAGAGCAGGCACAAAATAGCGCTCAGGCCCAGATCGCCGCCGCCAATAGTCATTTGGCCCAGATGAGCGAGGCCGCCTTTGGCGCGAGCCAACAGGCCGAAGCCATGTTTGCCGCAAGGCTTGAGGATGCCCGCAACCTGATTGAGCAATCTGTGCGTCTGGCCGAAGAAGCCGGTGCCCGGTCGGCAGAGCAATTGTCGCGCAATCTTGGCTCGACCCGCGACGCCGTTAATCAGTTTGCCGACCTCTTGGCCGATTTTGAGCACCGGATTGGGGCCCTCCCCAACGAGGCAGCACGTCAGGCCCAAGCGGCATCCGAACGCTTGGCCGAAGGTATAGCCAGCGGCATTGCCCATATGGCCAATGCGGCCAAGGCAGCGGCTGAAGAGACCTTGGCAGTTGATGCGCGGTTCCAAGATCGCGTGCGCCGCAATTATCAGGCCCTGGGCGATGCTGTGCGTCAACTTGAGCAGGTGGCCAGCGTTACCAAGGCCACCATTGCCGCTCAGGTCGCCGCCAAAGATACGGCGTCCACGACCTCCACAGCCGGACGGCCGCCCTTACAGCGCCCATCACCGACCTCGCGACCCGCGCCCGCGCCTGCGCCTGCGCCACTGGATCCCAGCCGCCAGCGCTTGCGCCTTACCCCGACCGAGGGCGACGCCGAACTCAGCACCGTGTTTGGCCGAACCAGCCAATACCCCGCTGCGCCCAAGGATGATCAGGTCTCGTGGAAGGACCTGCTCACCGCGATCGATGACAAGCCAATGGATGATGACCAATTGGCTGATCTGATGGTGCAGGAGGGCCGCGGCATGCAACTTGAGTCCCAAAATGTGTTGCCAAGGCCGCGGATCGACGAAATTGCGGCAAGCATCAATGCCGGAGACCTCAAGGGCGCACGTAATCGCGTTAAACGCATGGCAGGGCCTGCCGTTCAGCAATTGGCCCGCCGCCTGGCCAGTAATCCAAGCCTAGCCAACAAGGTCCGGCGTTTTGTCTCGCGTCAAACGGCAGTCTTGGCCGGCGCAGCATCGCGCGATCGCGATGGCTTCTTGACCGCAACCCTATTGGCCAATGAACAGGGCCGCATCTTCCTGCTGATGGACGCGGCCTTGAGCGAACTGGGCTAATGCGCCAAATCACGGCGCGGCAAGAGGTCTGGCCAATTGCCGGCAGCTTTGTGATTGCCCGCGGCGCCAAGACTGAGGCCAAGGTCATTGTGGTCGAATTGGCCCAAGACGGCTTTGTCGGGCGCGGCGAGTCTGTACCCTATGGCCGCTATGACGAGACCATCGACAGTGTGCTGGCCCAGATCGATCAGGTTAGCGGCGCGGTGGCAGACGGAATCGATTGCACCGCACTCATGGGCATCTTGCCCGCCGGGGCCGCGCGTAATGCGATCGACTGCGCGCTTTGGGATCTAGAGGCCAAACAGTCGGGGATTCGGGCCCATGTCCGGGCCGGTTTTGCGCGGCTGGACCCGGTCAAGACCGCCTATACGATCAGCCTTGCGACGCCAGACATCATGGCCACAGCCGCGCATGCCGCTGCAGCACGGCCCATGCTCAAGCTCAAGATTGGCGGGCCCGATGATCTGGACCGGGTCGAGGCGGTGCGTCTGGCGGCGCCCAAGACCCGCCTGGTCGTCGATGCCAATGAGGCCTTAAGTTTTGATGACCTTGTTAGGCTAGCCCCAGACTTTGCGCGGTTAAGGGTCCAGCTGATCGAACAGCCCCTAAGAGTTGGCGAGGACGAGGCGCTTGAGGGCTATGACAGCCCGGTCATGCTCTGCGCCGATGAGAGCCTGCACACACGCAAAGAACTGGCCCAATGCGCCCGGCGCTATGGCGCGGTCAATATCAAGCTGGACAAGGCGGGCGGCCTGACTGAGGCCCTGGCCCTCAAACACGAGGCCGAAGCGCTCGGGCTAGAGATTATGGCGGGCTGCATGGTCGCCACATCCCTGTCCATGGCCCCGGCCCTGCTAATTGCTCAGGGCGCGGCCATTGTCGATCTGGATGGGCCGCTTTTGTTGGCCAAGGACCGGGAACCCGGCTTGACCTATATTGGCTCAATGATCGAACCGGGATCAGACGCACTGTGGGGCTGAGCGCCCCTGTCGCAAGACCTGAACCGCGGCGACGAAACCAAGCAGGGCGATACCGGCCATGGCCAGATAGCCGCGCGCGCCAAACCCATCATAAAGCGGACCGGATATGATCATGGCGAGGCCAATCAGCAAACCGCCCGAAAGGGCTGAGTTCAGCACCTGGGCCGCCGATGCCGCTCTTGG
>CANGEH010000237.1 GCA_947452665.1 Caulobacteraceae bacterium | reverse complement strand
GGCCAGGACGTATTGCTTCTGGCACATGGGTTTTTCAACACCATGATCGGGATCGAGCTGAAACGGCTTGGCTGGAAGTCGGTGCTCGATCAAGGTTATGACTATTGGTCGCAAAAACGTTATCAGCGGCCCTAGCCTAATCGTCATTGTCCAGCGATGGGCGATTGCACCAAGACCCCTCTGTCGCCTAAGCTTGTCCTTTCTTGCGGAGCCCTCATGACCGAAGCTGTCGATATTGCCGCCTTGAGCTTTGAGCAGGCCTTGGGCGAGCTTGAAAAAATCGTCGCCGAGCTGGAATCGGGTCAGGCACCGCTTGAGCGGTCCATCGATGTTTATGAGCGCGGCGCAGCCCTTAAGGCCCATTGCGAAAAAAAGCTCGAAGCGGCGCGTCTGCGCGTTGAGAAAATCGTGGTCGGCGCGCAGGGCAAGGTCAGCGCCGAAACCGCAGACTTCAGCTAGTCGTCATGGCGAGCCTCGACCCGGCCACGGCAACCGCGCCCATTGCCTTTGAAGACTTTGAGCGGGTCGATATTCGGGTCGGCACCATTATTGCGGCGGAAGCCTTTCCTCAGGCCCGCAAACCCGCCTATCGCCTGACCATCCGGTTTGGCGCCGAGCTTGGGATAAAGCGCTCCTCGGCCCAGATTACCCACCACTATAGCCTCGAAGAACTGGTTGGCCGCCGGGTTGCCGCCGTGGTTAATTTCCCGCCGCGCCAGATTGGCCCGTTCATGTCCGAGGTGCTGTGCCTTGGCTTTCCAGACGCGGACGGCCATGTCGTGCTGGTCACGGTGGATCGGCCTGTCCCGGACGGGGGACGCCTGTTTTGACCCATCCCGTCGATCATGGCCCGCCCAGCGAACTGGCCCTGCGTATAGCCCAGGCCGCTGATCTGGTGACGGTGGCGCTCGATGCCCTCTTGCCGCGCGGTGACGGGCCAGAACAGCGCCTGACCGAGGCCATGCGTTATGCTGCCTTGGGACCTGGCAAGCGTTTGCGGCCGTTTTTTGCCCTCGAAGCGGCGAAAATGTTTGATCTGGACGAACGCTCAGTCCTGCGCGCGGCCTGCGCCCTGGAATGCATTCATGCCTATAGTCTGGTGCATGATGACCTGCCAGCCATGGATGATGACGACATCCGCCGCGGCCGCCCCACTGTGCACAAGGCCTATGACGAGGCCACAGCCATACTTGTAGGCGATGCCTTGCAAAGCGCGGCCTTTGAAATCATGGCCCATCCCGACACGCATGAGGACGGTCAGGTGCGGGCAGAGCTGGTCTATCGGCTAGCCAAGGCTTCTGGCGCGCGCGGCATGGCGGGCGGCCAGATGATCGATATTCTCGGCGTGCGCGACGATCTGGGCACGGTGGCCCGAATGCAGAGGCTCAAGACCGGGGCCCTGATTGCCTATGCCTTTGAAATACCGCTTGTCTTGGCCAAGGCTGGCGAGATCGAGCGCCACGCGCTTATGGGGTTTGCTCAGGACCTAGGCCTAGCCTATCAGATTGTTGATGATGTTCTGGACGTCGAGGGCGAGGCCGATCTGCTCGGCAAGGCTGCGGGCGGCAAGGATGCGGTCAAGGGCAGGGCCAATTATGTTACCCTCTTAGGCTTGGATATGGCCAAGGAGCGGGTCGACCTATTGGCTCAACAGGCCAAGGCGCATCTGGACCCGTTTGGTCGGCAGGCGGATTATCTTCGAGACAGTGTGGATTTCGTGCTAGACCGGCGGCATTGATCGTCGGTTTTGTTTTTAAGGATCAGGCCAGCGGCCTGGAGTGACAATGGCTTCAAAAACGCCCCTTCTGGATACGGTCAACCTGCCCGCAGATACGCGGTCCTTTAATCTGGCCCAGTTGCGACAACTGGCCGACGAGGTTCGGGCCCAGACCATTGAGACCGTATCGGGCACAGGCGGCCATCTGGGCGCTGGGCTTGGCGTGGTAGAACTGACCGTTGCCCTGCACCATGTGTTTGAGACGCCAAGGGACATTCTGATCTGGGATGTTGGCCATCAGGCCTATCCGCACAAGATCTTGACCGGTCGGCGCGACCGGATGCACACCTTGCGCCAAGGCGGCGGCCTGTCTGGCTTTACCAAGCGCGCCGAAAGCCCATATGATCCGTTCGGGGCGGCTCATGCTGCGACCTCTATTTCAGCAGCGCTTGGCTTTTGTGCCGCACGCGACCAGCGCGGCGAGGACAATAAGGTCATTGCCGTGATTGGCGACGGCTCGATGAGTGCGGGCATGGCCTATGAGGCTATGAATAATGCCTCCGAGACCACCAAACAGTTGATTGTCATCCTCAACGATAATGACATGTCGATCGCTCCGCCGGTCGGCGGCATGAGCGCCTATATGGCTCGGCTTGTCTCCGGCGGCGGCTACCAGTCCTTGCGCAAGCTGGGCAAGACCATGGCCGGGGCCCTGCCCAAGCCCTTGCAAGAGGCGGCCCGCAAGGCCGAAGAATTTGCCCGCGGCATGGTCACGGGCGGGACGTTTTTTGAAGAGTTAGGCTTTTACTATATTGGCCCAATCGATGGTCATGACTTGGATAACCTTGTCCAGGTCCTGAAAAATGCCAAAGAATTCAATGACCGGCCAGTGCTGGTGCATGTGGTGACGCAAAAGGGCAAGGGCTATGCCCCGGCCGAAAACGCCGCCGACAAGTATCACGGCGTGGTGCGGTTTGACGTGGTCACAGGCCAACAGGCCAAGGCCCCCGCCGTCCATCCCAGCTATACCAAGGTGTTTGCTACAGAGCTGATCAAACAGGCTGAGCGTGATGAGCGGATTGTCGCCATTACCGCCGCCATGCCGTCGGGCACTGGCCTTGATCTGTTTGCCAAGCGGTTTCCGACGCGCACCTTTGATGTCGGCATTGCCGAGCAGCATGCCGTGACGTTTGCCGCGGGGCTTGCCGCTGATGGCATGAAGCCCTTTGCCGCCATTTATTCGACCTTCCTGCAACGCGGCTATGATCAGGTCGTGCATGATGTCGCCATTCAGGGTCTGCCGGTGCGGTTTGCGCTCGACCGGGCCGGTCTGGTCGGGGCCGATGGACCAACCCATGCGGGCTCGTTTGATCTTGGCTTTCTGGGCGCCCTGCCCGGCTTTGTGATCATGGCGGCGGCCGATGAGGACGAGCTGGCCAAGATGGTGGCGACCAGCGCCGCGATTGATGACGGTCCCAGCGCTTTTCGCTATCCGCGCGGTGACGGCACCGGCATTGGCGTGCCAGATTTTGCCCAGCCTTTAGAGATCGGCCGCGGCCGTATTCTGCGCGAAGGCACGTCGGTGGCGATCCTGTCACTCGGTACGCGCCTGCAAGAAGCCCTTTATGCCGCTGACATTCTGGCCGCCCATGGCCTGCCCACCACGGTTGCCGATGCCCGTTTCGCCAAGCCGCTGGATGAGGACATGATCCTGCGTCTGGCGCGTGAGCATGAATGCCTGATCACGATCGAGGAAGGCGCGATTGGCGGCTTTGGCGGCTTTGTCCTGCAAATGCTGGCCGCGCGCGGGGCTCTGGACCGGGGCCTGAAGGTGCGTACCCTGACCCTGCCTGATATCTTCCAGGATCAAGACAAGCCCGACATCATGTATGCGCAGGCGGGTCTCGATGCCGACGCGATTGTCGCAACCGCCCTCCTAGCCATGGGTCTGGACAGGGCCCCCGCTAATCTTAGGGCCTAGACCATGACCCTGATCCGCCGGGCTGTGGCCCAAGATGCGCCTGGCCTGACCGCGGTGGGGCGTATCAGCTTTACCGAAACCTTTGGCCATCTTTATCCGCCGCAGGACCTGAACGATTACCTCTATTCGGCGCATACGGATGAGGCCTATGCCGGTTGGATTGCCAATTTGGCCTATGGCGTATGGGTTGCAGAATTGGACGGAGAACTGGTGGGCTATGCCCTGACCGGCCTCTGCGATCTTCCCCATGCCGAGGTCACGCCAGGATGCGGCGAGCTTAAGCGGCTGTATCTGCTGGAAAAAGCGCATAATCAGGGCATAGGCGGTCAGTTGCTCAAGACCTGCCTTGACCACCTAACGCGCCCCGGTCGGCGGCTCTGGATCGGGGTCTGGAGCGAGAACCATGGGGCACAGCGCCTTTACGGCCGCCATGGCTTTGCAAAGGTCGGAGAATACGAATTCCCCGTCGGCAAGACCCGAGACCACGAATTCATCCTCAGCCGCCCCGCCTGAACACG
>CANGEH010000236.1 GCA_947452665.1 Caulobacteraceae bacterium | reverse complement strand
GCGCGGTGGCCAGTTTAATCTAACCCTAGGCCCCCTGATTGCGCCTGGTCAGTGGGGTGCGGATTCCAGCCTGGGCACCTTGGCGCTCAAGGCCTATGTCGAGACCCAATTGCCAGAGGATCCGAGCCGGGCCTTTGCCCAGGCCGCGGCTTGACCAAGAGATCAGGGATCTTTGCCGTGCCGTCTGATCATGTGATTGCCCTAGCCGACGAGGCTGCAACCACGGCGCTGGGGGCTTGGCTGGCGGCCCAGTTGCGGCGGGGTGATGTGGTTTGTTTGTGGGGCGCATTGGGATCGGGCAAATCAACCCTTGCTCGCGGCCTGATCCGCGCCCTGACCAGCCCAGACGAGCCGGTACCCAGCCCGACCTTTACCCTGATCCAGACCTATGATGGCCCAAGCTTTGCGATCGCGCATCTTGACCTTTATCGCCTCAAATCGGTGCGGGAAATCGAAGAAATTGGGTTAGAAGAGGCGATCGACGAGGGTGCTGTCCTGATCGAATGGCCCGAGCGGCTTGAGGGTCATTTGCCGGCCGATCGGCTGGATATTGTATTTGCCTTGCCAGATGGCACGGTGGGACGCCGGGTGCGTCTCTTGCCCCACGGCGACTGGAAGGAAAGATGGCTTGAGTTCTGATCGCGAAGACCAAAAGGCCCAGTTTTTGCAGGCCGCAGGCCTTGGTGATGCCAGACGCCAGGTCCTGGCGGGCGATGCCTCTACCCGGCGCTATGAGCGGGTCTATCCTGCCAAGGGCGGCGCTAGCCTGATCTTTATGGACCAGCCCCCCAGTCTGGAGACCCAGCCCTGTCCGCCGCAGGCGAGCGCGGCTGAGCGCCAAACGCTTGGCTATAATGCCATGGCCCGCCTTGCGGCCGGCCGGGTGGAGGCGTTCGTCGCCAATGCCGGTTATCTGCGGGGTTGTGGCCTGTCGGCGCCGATCATTCATGCGGCGGATGCGGCCGTGGGGCTGGCTGTACTCGAAGATTTAGGTGATGCCTTGTTTGCCCAGGCCGTGGTCCAGGGCACGCCCGAGCCTGCGCTTTATGGCCCGGCGATCGAGGTTCTGGTCAATCTGCATCAGGCCGCACCGCCGCCGGTACTCAGCAGTGATGGTGTAACTTGGCCCCTGCTGACCTATGATGATCTGGCGCTCAAGACTGGCTGTGACCTATTTTTAGAATGGTGGCCAAAATATTCCGGCCTCGCACCGTTTAACGACGATGCCTTGGGCCAGTGGGAGGCGCTGTGGGCCCCGATCCGGGCGCGCGGTGCAGCAGGCGCGAGTGTCTTTACCCACCGCGATTATCACGCCGAAAACCTGATCTGGCTGGATGACCGTCAGGGCGTGGCGCGGGTGGGCCTTTTGGATTTTCAGGACGCCTTGCGCGCCCATCCGGCCTGGGACCTATTGTCCCTGTTGCAAGATGCGCGCCGCGATATTGATCCCGCCTTGGAAAAGACCATGCTGGATCAGTATTTCGCCCTTCAAGGCCTTGCCGATAGGGCTGAGTTCATGGCCGATTATAGGGGCCTGGCGGCTCTGAACGCCACGCGCATCCTATTCATTTTTGCCCGTCAGGTCGCAGGCTTTGGCAAGTCGCGTTATGTCGATTTCATGCCGCGCACCTGGCGCTATCTGGAGCGCAATCTGGCCGCGCCAGACCTCGCCCCGCTCAAGGCCTGGTTTGATAAGTATGTGCCGAAAGAGGCCAGGGCATGAACGCGCCCGCCCCCCTAAATACGGCCATGGTACTGGCGGCAGGCCTCGGCACTCGACTTCGTCCGTATACAGATGATAGGCCAAAGGCCTTGGTGCGGGTCGCAGGCTCTGCCCTGATTGATCACATGCTTGATCGGCTAAACAAGGCGGGCGTGAGCCGGGCCGTGGTCAATGTGCACGCCCATGCCGATCGGCTAGAGGCCCACTTGATGGCCCGAAGCGCCCCGCCGCAGATCACGATTTCCGACGAGCGCGAGGCGGTGCTGGAAACCGGCGGCGGTTTGCGAAAAGCCAGACCTCTGCTTGGTGACGATCCGGTGTTTGTAGCCAATATTGACTCCGTCTGGATCGAGCAGGGCACGCCGATTGCCCAGGCCCTAAGGGCGGCCTGGGATCCTGACCGGATGGATGTGCTCTTGGCCCTGGCCAGACTCGACCTAACGATTGGTTTTGACGGGCCCGGCGATTTCTTCATGGCCGAGGACGGAGGATTGCGGTTTCGAGGCGAGGCTAAGACCGCGCCGCTTGGCTATATGGGCCTGCATATTACCAAGCCCAAGATTGTCGATGATGGCCCGCCGGGCGCTTTTTCTCTGGTCGTACCTTGGCGAAAATTGGCGCAGCAGGGCCGGCTTTTTGGTGTCGTGCTGGACGGCGAATGGATGCATGTCGGTGATCCTCAAGCCCTTAGCGATGCTGAGGCGCGCCTGGGGCAGGTGCCGTGACCGCCTTTTTGGCACAGGCCGGGCCGCGTTGGTTTACCATTCCGGCGCATCGCTCGTTTGTCGCCGACCTGGCCAGCGGGCTTTATCAGGCGCTGGGTGAGGGCGACCCTGCCGCCCTGTCTAAAGCCATTGTCTTGACGCCAACCCGGCGCGGTGCCCGGGCCCTAACCGAGGCCTTCGTCGCGGCCGCCGGGGGGCAGGCAGTCCTCCTGCCACAAATCCGCGCAATCGGCGATCTGGAGGCCGGCGAGCCACCGTTTGAACCAGGCGATCTTGCTCTCGACCTGCCCCCGGCCGTTAGCGCTCAGCGGCGGCGGTTTGAGCTGGCAAGACTGGTCATGGATCACGAGCACCTGATTGGCCGGGACCTAGATGCGACCGGCGCGCTGGATCTGGCCGATGCCCTGGCCGGATTTTTCGACAGTGTGCAGATTGAAGAGGTTGCCAGTGTCACGGCGCTGGATGCGCTGGTCCAGGGTGATCTGGCGCGGCATTGGCAGGCCTCGGCGCGGTTTTTGAAGATTGCGGTGGAGGCCTGGCCGCAGCGACTGCAAGGCCTTGGCCTATCGGACCTAACCCAGCGCCGGGTGGCTGTGCTCAAGGCGCTGGGCCAGCGCTGGCGCGATGATCCGCCAAAGGGCGTGCTGATCGCGGCGGGCTCTACGGGTACCGCGCCGGCGGCGGCGGCGCTCTTATTATCGGTGGCGTCTGCCCCCCAAGGCGCAGTTATCCTGCCGGGCCTTGATTTGAGTCTCGCCCAAGCGGCCTGGGCCGATGTGAGTGAAAACCATCCGCAAGGGGCGATGAAACGGCTGCTGGACCGGGCCGGTCTAGATCGCGACTCGGTGCGGGTCTGGCCAGGCTCGGGCGATGACACCCACCAGGCCAAGGGCCGCTGGCGTCGGCGTCTGATCAATGAGGCCCTGCGCCCGGCCGAGGCGACCGCCGATTGGCGTCAACAAATTGAGGACCTGCGCAGTGAAGGCGCTGAGCATGGGCTTGATCCGATCGAACAAGGCCTAAGCGGTCTGAGCCTGATCAAGGCTAGAACCGAGGAGGAGGCCGCAAGCCTCGCCGCCCTCTTGCTGCGTGAAGTGCTCGAACATCCAACCAAGACCGCCGCCCTGGTCACGCCGGACCAGGTCTTGGCGAGGCGGGTACAGGCCCGCCTGTCGCGTTGGGGCCTGCAGGCGGACTCATCGGCGGGTGAACCCTTGGCCGGCTTTTCGGTCGGCATACTGGCAGCCCTGACCGCCCGCCTGGCCCAGGACCGGCTAGATCCGGTGCGGCTATTGGCTGTGCTCAAATCGCCCCTGGTTCAGCTTGGCCTAGACGAGGCCGCGCTTAAAAAAGCCCGCCGCGATCTGGAACGTTACGGCCTGCGCGGCGCAAAACCCTTAAGCTGGCAGGCTCTGGAAATGCGCCTTGATCAGGCTAGGGCGAGACACGGCGAGCCCGAAGACGCTCGGCGCCTTGCCGATATCGATGCGGCCTTGGCGCTTTTGCGCCGATTGGCCGGTGCCCTTGATCTGGCCGCGTCGGTGTTTGACGCAGGACCCGTGCCCGTCGAGGCGGCGGTGCGCGGCCTGATCCTGGCGATCGAGGCCTTGACCGCATCGCAGTCGGGTTTTGATGGATCGGTCTGGTCTGGGGCGGCGGGTGAGGCGGCGGGGGGGCTTTTTGCTAATCTCTTGGCCGATGCCGATGGCCTGCCCCCGGTCAGTGCCGATCAGGCTGCCCAACTTATTGAACGGATCTTGACCGATACCCCGGTGC
>CANGEH010000235.1 GCA_947452665.1 Caulobacteraceae bacterium | reverse complement strand
TTGCTGGTCCATCTCCTCTTTTTTCTTCTTGCCCATGGCCCGGCGCAATAGATCAGCCTCGCCCAGCGAATAACCCGCCAGGATCTGGGCGATCTGCATCACCTGTTCTTGATAAACAATGACGCCATAGGTTTCTTTGAGCACCGGCTCCAGGCTGGGATGCAGCATGTCGGCGACCTTACGGCCAAATTTACAGTCGACATAGGTGTCGATATTATCCATCGGGCCTGGCCGATAGAGCGAGATCAGGGCCGTGATTTCCTCAATCGCACTGGGCCGCATCTTGCGCAGGGTGTCGCGCATGCCCTGGCTTTCCAGCTGGAACACGCCAATCGTCTGGCCAGAGGCCATCAGCTCATAAGACGCGGCGTCATCGAGCGGCAGGGTGGTCAGGTCAATCCCAGCGCCGCGCTTGCGCATATGTTTGACTGCCCGGTCCAGCACAGTCAGGGTCTTGAGGCCCAGAAAGTCAAACTTGACCAGGCCCGCGCTCTCGACCCATTTCATATTGAACTGGGTAGCCGGCAGGTCCGAGCGCGGATCTTGATAGAGCGGCGTTAGCTCAACCAGTGGCCGGTCGCCAATGACAATCCCGGCGGCATGGGTCGAGGCATTGCGAAACAGCCCTTCAAGCTGCAAGGCGGTCTCAAGCAGGCGCGCAACGCTCTCATCATCCATTTTGGCCTGTTTTAAGCGTGGCTCGATCTCGATGGCCTGGGCCAGGGTTGTGGGACTGGCCGGATTGTTCGGGATCATCTTGGCGAGGCGGTCGACCAGGCCCAGCGGCAATTGCATGACCCGGCCAACATCGCGCAATACGGCCCTAGCCTGCAGCGTGCCAAACGTGATGATCTGGGCGACCCGCCCGACCCCATACTTGTCCTGCACATAGGCGATCACTTCTTCGCGGCGATCTTGGCAAAAATCGATATCGAAGTCGGGCATGGAGACCCGTTCCGGGTTCAAAAACCGCTCGAACAATAGGCCAAATCGCAGAGGGTCCAGATCGGTAATGGTCAGGGCATAGGCCACCAGCGAGCCCGCGCCCGAGCCCCGGCCGGGTCCAACCGGTATGCCATGGGCCTTGGCCCATTTGATAAAGTCCGAAACGATCAAGAAATAGCCGGGAAAACCCATATTGGAGATGACGCTGATCTCGCGCTCGAGCCGGTCCCAATAGTCTTGTTCCGGCGCGGCCAAGGGATGGGCCGCCAGCCTTGCACGCAGACCCTCACGCGCCTGATGCGCCATTTCATCGGGCTCAGAGCGTCCGCCCACGGTTGGAAAACTGGGCAGAATGGGATCACGTTTTTGGGCGGTAAAGGCGCAGCGCCTGGCAATATCGATCGTATTGTCACAGGCCTCGGGCAGGTCCGCAAACAGGGCGCGCATTTCGGCGGCCGATTTTAGACAATGCTCAGGCGTGACCCGCCGACGCTCCTCCTGGCCAACAAACGCGCCATCGGCAATGCACATCAAAGCGTCATGGGCGCTATAAAGCCCGCGCTTTTCAAAATAGACGTCATTGGTCGCAACCAATGGCACATCCTGCGCATAGGCATAGGCGACCAGATGCGGCTCAGCGGCGGCCTCAGCGGCGGTGTTATGACGCTGAAGCTCGATATAGAAGCGGTCGCCAAATGTGGCCTGCATGGCACCCAGCGCGGCTTCAGCCTCGGCCCGGCGACCCGCCGCAAACAAGGGATCAATCGGGCCATCGGGACCGCCCGATAATAGGATCAGCCCCTCACTATGGGCCACCACCTTGTCCCAGGCCACGCCCGGCTCGCTCTCGGCGGCGCTATCTAGGTAGGCCATAGAGGACAGGGCGCAGAGATTTAAATAGCCGCGCTCATTTTGCGCCAAGAGCACAATGGTTGGTGTCCGGGCCCAGCGCTCGGGCGGGCCCTCGCCAAGACCCAAGACCGGCAGCGCGCAGCCCATGATCGGCTGAACCCCGGCCTCCTTGGTGGCGACCGAATATTCCAAGGCGCCGAACATGTTAATGCGGTCCGTCAAGGCCGCCGCCGGCATCTTGGCCGCCGCCACCAGCGCGCCTATGGCATCGGCCTTGATCGCCCCCTCAAGCAGGGAATAGGCAGAGCGGATTCTCAGATGAACAAAGGCTGCTGACCCAGGGGCCGAACCTGCTCCATCCATACCCGCCATAGACCTGCCTCCCAAGGGTTTGGGCGACTCACGTCACCGCATAGGCCACTATACCCACCATCCAGACAAAACCGGTCAGAGATACCAAGGCCAGAAGATCGTGAACCAAACGCGTCATAGGTCAAACTCCTAAATTTGTTCTTCCTATGTTCTATATTCTTGGTTTGTTCTCACGACAAGGGGTGGTTGAAAAAAGTTCAGGACGGAACGCTTCGGAACAAATCGCTGCGCGTCTTGCAACCTAGCCCGGCACCAAGGCCCCGTCCTTCAGCATAAGGACACGGTCCATATGCTTGGCCAGTTCCATATTGTGGGTGGCGATCAGGGCGGCGACGCCGGTGTCCTTGACCAGGGACAGAAGGCCCGAAAACACCTGGGCGCTGGTGGTGGGATCAAGATTGCCGGTCGGCTCGTCGGCCAAGAGGATACGCGGGCGATTGGCAAGCGCCCGGGCTATGGCAACCCGCTGTTGCTCACCGCCGGAGAGCTGCGCCGGCTGATGGTCAAGGCGCTCAGAAAGGCCAAGCCGGCCAAGCAAATCCTCGGCATGGGCGCGGGCGGCCTTTTGGCTCTGCCCGGCAATCATTTGCGGCAGGGCGACATTGTCCAGGGCGCTAAATTCGGCCAGCAAGTGGTGGAACTGATAGACAAAGCCAATCTGGTTTAGCCGCATGGCCGTGCGCGCGGCCTCTTTCAGGCCTGTGCAATCACGCCCCCCGATCACCACCTGACCGGCATTGGGCCGCTCCAGCAGGCCTGCGGCATGCAAGAGCGAGGACTTGCCAGAGCCAGACGGGCCAATCAGCCCGACCATCTGGCCGGGATAAAGGTCCAGATCAACACCGCGCAAGACCGACAAGACCTTGTCGCCCGAGCGATAAGTCCGCTCGACACCCTTTAAGGACAGGACCGGCTCACTCATAACGAAGCCCCTCGACAGGATCGAGCCGCGAGGCGCGCCAAGCGGGCGGCAGGGTTGCCAACACCGACATCAGGAGCGCCCAGAAGGTAACGCTAGCCACTTCTGGCCAGTCAATACGGGCTGGAATATGGGCCAGAAAATAGACATCAGCGCTGAACACGGCCGTGCCGGTCACCCATTCCACAAAACGCTGGATCTGGGCGATATAGGTGCAAAACAGAACCCCTAAGATCAGGCCCGCCACTGTGCCAGCCGCGCCGATCGAGGCTCCGGCCATAAAGAAGATGCGCATAATAGCGCCCTGCCCCGCCCCCATGGTGCGCAAGATGGCAATGTCGCGGCCCTTATTCTTCACCAGCATGACCAAGCCCGAAATGATGTTCATGGCGGCAATGGCCACGATCAGCATCAAGATCAAACGCATGACATTGCGTTCAACCTGCAAGGCATTGAAAAAGCTCTGATTACGATCACGCCAATCCGTCACAAGGGCATCTGGACCCGCCGCCGCGTTCAAAAGCGGCTTAACCGTGGCAAGACTGTCAGGATTGGCCAGCTTAACCTCGATCACGTCAATCGCCCCCTCGCGGCCAAAAAACAGCTGGGCCTGTTCGAGCGGCATATAGAGGAAGGACTGGTCATACTCGCTCATGCCAATGCTGAATATCGCCCCGACCGTATAGACCTTGCGGCGCGGCGTGGCGCCAAAGGCGGTTGCGCCCCCGGTTGGCGAAATCAGGGTAATGGCATCACCCGGGCCAACCCCCATGCTGGCGGCCAACCGATCCCCGATCAGGACCTCATCGCCGCCATACTCGCCCTGGCCAAACCCGGCCATGGAGCCGCCCTTGATATTGCTGGTAATAATCTTGACCCGGTTCAGATCGGCGGGTGTCATGCCACGCACAATCGCGCCGGCAATCTGGCCCTGACCAATCACCATGGCCTGGGCCTCGATCATGGGGGCAGCCTCGACCACACCGGGCACGGCGCGGATACGGGCAATCACCTTGTCTCGGTCTGGTGAGGACAAGACGGCCCCGCCAACATAGGCATGACCATTAAAGCCCAGAATTCGGCCCAAGAGCTCGGTGCGAAAGCCGTTCATCACCGACATGACAATGATCAGCACCGCGACCGCCAGGGT
>CANGEH010000234.1 GCA_947452665.1 Caulobacteraceae bacterium | reverse complement strand
ATCAGCAATTTGCAGCAATTCAAGGCGATTGGCGGAAATACCGGTGACACTCATTGGTCAGGGCCCTCTTCATCTTCGGACAGATCTTGGTCAGTCATCCGCGCGACACGCTCTTCGGCGCCGCGCTTCATCAATTCGTCAGTCAGGACCAGCTTGGCCTCTATGACCCAGTCAAACGGGATCAAGGTGGTGTGGTCAGGCTCGCCGTCCAGATTAATGGCAATATGGCCATCTTCCAGACCGGCCAACTGGCCCTTGAAGCGCTTGCGCCCCTCGCACAGGCGGTCCAGTTCCAGCCGCGCCTCAAAACCCTCATAGGTCTCAAAATCTTTGAGCCGGGTCAGGGGCCGATCAATACCGGGGCTTGAAACCTCCAGCAGATATTCACCCGTGATCGGGTCGGCGGCATCCATGACCTCGGCCACGGCCCGCGACAAGGTCGCGCAGCCCTCAACATTCATAGTGCCATCGGGGCGCTCAGCCATGATTTGCAGGCGGCGGGTCTGGGTGCCGCTCATCAGGCGCAAGCGCACCAGCTCAAACCCGGCGGCCTCAACCACAGGATCTAGCAGGTCAATCAGGTGACGGTCTTCGCTCGTCTTGCCGCGCAAGTTTAGCCTCTTAAAGCAACAAAAAAGCGGCGAGCCTTCCGGCCGCCGCCCGAAAGCGTCATCCAACGCCATCGATCGATGTGGGGTCTCTATAGACGCTTGGGCGGGGCTTGTCACCTGCTTCAAAGCAAGAATGTGGACCAAGGTCCAAACCGAGGACCCGACCTAATAGTGCAGTCGACACTGGGCGATCTGCAGGGTCTGGTCCGGCCCCCTGCCATAAAGTCGATAGACTAGCCGATCTTCATGGGTCAGCCGGCGCGACCACCAGCCTTGCAAGTCCCCCTTAAGCGGTTCGGGTTTGCCAATGCCGGAAAACGGCGATTTGCGGCACTCCAAGATCAGTAGATTTAGCCGCTCAAAGGTCTTGGCGTCCGTGGCGCGCCAAAACTGGTAATCTTCCCAGGCCTCTTGGGAAAATATGTATTTCACAGCTTATCGAGGTCGTGCGCCTCGCCCTGCCCCGCCTCAAGCTGGCGGATCGAGGCCCGAAGGCGCTCAGAATTATGGGGCGTGGATAATAGATGCATGGTCTCGGCCATGGCATTCCAATCCGACAGCGAGACGATCACAACGGCCTCGGATTTTTGCCGCGTAACCACCACGTGGGTACGGTCTTCCACCACCCGGTCCATCACGTCCTTCAAATTGGCGCGGGCATCGGTATAGGTCACAACATCCATATTGAACTCCTCATCAGCTCCAATATGTACCAATTTCTGTACAGGCGCAACCCGGCCTAATTCCGCACAAAATCCAGAAACACGGGCGAGCAGTCACCAAGCTTTTTTTCTTCATAGCGGGTGGTGAAATGATCGGTGGGAGGCTGGGTCCAGTCCAAGACGCGCTCGGCCGTCCAGGAAAAATCAGGGCTGAGATTGATGCGCTGCAAGCTCCAATCGGCATAATCGGCCCAGTCTGTGGCAAAGCGCAGACGCCCGCCGGGGCGCAAGAGTCTGGCCAATTCATCAATTACGGGGGCCTGCACCAGGCGGCGCTTATGGTGGCGGGTCTTGGGCCAGGGGTCGGGAAACAGGATGAAGGCCCGGTCCAGACAGCCGTCGGGCAGGGCCGCCATCAGGTCCCGCGCATCGCCCTGCAGCATACGGATATTGTTCAGGCCCTGCTCATCAATATAGCGCACGGCGCTGGCGGCCCCGTTCAAGAACGGCTCGGCCCCCAAGATCAGCACATCGGGATTGGCACCGGCCTGGGCAGCCATATGCTCGCCGCCGCCAAAGCCGATTTCCAACCAAACGGCGCTGGCACACGGCATCAAGGCCTGGGGATTAATCGGCCCAAGCTCTGGATCAGGCAAGGACAGGCCCGGCATTAGGTCCTGCACCAGGGCGGCCTGACGCGATTTGAGCTGGCGCGCCTTGACGCGGCCATAGGACCGCAGCGGGCCGTGGGGTTTTTGACCGATGGACATGGACAGGCTTTAAGCATTTTTAGGCGGCGAGGGTAGTCGCCAGCCCCCTAAAAAGACAGCCGATCAATCTTATCAGGCCATACGGCTGAGTACGTCGACCAGATCGGTCTTTTCCCAGCTAAAGCCGCCCTGATTGTCCGGCTGACGGCCAAAATGGCCATAGGCGGCGGTGCGGGCATAGATGGGCCGGTTCAATTGCAGGTGCTCGCGGATCGCTCGGGGCGTGGCACCGCCCACCATGTCCGGCAAGGCCTTTTCCAGCAAGACTGGATCAATCCGGCCGGTACCATGCAAATCGACATAGAAGGACAAGGGCTGGGCCACGCCGATCGCATAGGAGATCTGGATGGTGCACTTGTCCGCCAGGCCCGCCGCAACAACATTCTTGGCCAGATAGCGGCACAAATAGGCGGCAGAGCGATCGACCTTGGTGGGGTCCTTGCCCGAAAACGCACCGCCGCCGTGCGGGGCAGCACCGCCATAGGTATCGACAATAATCTTGCGCCCAGTCAGGCCGGCATCGCCATCAGGGCCACCAATTTCGAACCGGCCGGTGGGATTGATGTGCCACCTGGTCTTGCGCGTGATCAGGCCTTCTGGAAACACCGACAGGACATGCGGCTTGATCAGGTCCATGACCCGCTTGGATGTGGCAATCTTGCCGTCAATCCGCTTCTTGTGCTGATGCGAAACCACGATCTGCAGCACCTGAACAGGCTTGCCGTTTTCGTACAGCAAGGTGACCTGGCTCTTGGCATCGGGCTCAAGCTCGGACAGCACACCCGAATGGCGAAGCTCGGCCAGACGGCTGAGAATATCGTGGCTGTATTGTAGGGTGGCTGGCATGAGTTGGGGCGTTTCATTGGTGGCATAACCAAACATAATGCCCTGATCGCCCGCGCCCTCATCCTTGGTTTTAGTGCCATCTACGCCTTGCGCAATATGGGCCGACTGGCCATGCAGATGGCAGGAAAACTTGGCTTTTTCCCAGTGAAAGCCCTTTTGCGCATAACCTATATCCTTGACCGCCGCGCGAACCTTGTCCTCAAGGCCAGCAATAATCGCCTTGGTCTTGTCCTTGGACGAGGCGCGAACCTCTCCGGCCAGCACAATGCGATTCGTGGTCACCAGGGTCTCACAGGCCACCCGCGCCTCGGGCTCTTCGCCCAAAAATGCATCAACCACCGTATCGGAAATCCGGTCCGCAACCTTGTCTGGGTGACCTTCGGAAACGCTTTCACTGGTGAAAATATAGGACGCACGGCTCAAGGCAAAACTCCTGGTTGGTAAAACCCCGCCTTGGCAGACCGGGTCACGGGCGAAACTGTCCCGCAGCACTAACAACCAGAACATATAAAGATATGTTTATATGTGCAAGTGAGTTAAACCTAGACCGGTTCCGGTCCATGGTCAGGGGTCACCAAGATGGGGTTCGGTTCTCCCATGGCGCGCACCAGATCCAACAGGCGGCGGCGCACACGGCCCTTGGGGATTTTGGGAAACAGCATGGCCAATTCCATACCTTCCGTGGTCATCAAGAAATCGTGAACAAACTGGTCATTACCGGCCTCGGCAAACCCCATCAGGCTTGGGTTGGACGGTTCTGTAAGGCCGTCGAAGAAATATGAGACGGGCGTGTTTAGCGCCTTGGCAATCTCAAAAAGCTTGGATGCGCTGATCCGGTTGGCACCGCGCTCATATTTCTGCACCTGCTGAAAAGTAAGCTCGAGCCCCTCGGCCAGTTTTTCCTGACTGACCCGCAAAATCTTGCGGCGCATGCGTACGCGCGATCCAACATGCAGATCGATCGGATTGGGTCGGCGGTCCTTAGGATCAGGACCTAGACCTTTGGGCTTTGGGGGTTTCATGGTTCATGCTCTTCGCAAACAACGACGCGAGGTCGCAATTTGTGAGGCTAAATTTCGCAACTGTCACGCGATATTCGTTATTTGGTCCGCTTTTGCTCGGCAATAATACTTATCGCAATCAATAGCATAAGCCCAAGCCCAAGGTCGCCAAACCGGCCAAACAGGGTTTGCGGCAAGGCGGATGGCAGGGCCGTATCGATCACCCCGGTTGCACCCTGTCCAAGCGAAAGCTGCACCTGCCTGCGCCCATAACCGTCAATCACGGCTGAAATACCGGTTGGGGTTGAGCGCACCATGGGCAGGCCCTCCTCGATCGCACGATAGCTGGCAATATTCAGGTGCTGCCAAGGCCCACTGGTGCGGCCAAACCAGGCATCATTTGAAACATT
>CANGEH010000233.1 GCA_947452665.1 Caulobacteraceae bacterium | reverse complement strand
CATAATATCATTGGCATAGGACCGCGCGCCGCGGCTGGCCTGGATAATCACCGGCGCATTGACCGCATCGGCGGCCTCCATAATTGCCAAGCCTTGTTCCATATTATTGATGTTAAAGGCAGGCACCCCATAATCGTGCTCTGCGGCATGGTCCAGAAGCTGGCGAAGGGTAATGCGAGCCAAGGTATCTCTCCGTTAAAATTAGGGCTTAAAGGGGTCTAGGCCTCGAGCGCAGCAATGCCGGGCAAGGTCTTGCCCTCCATCCATTCCAAAAACGCGCCCCCGGCAGTGGAGACAAAGCTAAAATCGTCCGTAACCCCAGCATGGGCTAGGGCCGATACCGTATCGCCGCCGCCGGCGACCGCAATCAGCTTGCCAGACTTGGCAAGGGCTGCGGCGGCCTTTGCTGCCGCGACCGTGGCGGCATCAAAGGGCGGGATTTCAAATACGCCGAGCGGCCCGTTCCAGATCAAGGTCTTGGCTGATTGCATAACGCTAATCAGGCGCTCTGCGGTTTTGGGGCCGGCATCCAAGATCCGGTCCGGCGGACCGACCGCGTCCAGTGCGCAGGTGCGTGAAGCGGCACCGGCCTCCATTTTTTCGGCGACCACCACATCAATCGGCAAAAGCAGTTCACAGCCCTTGGTCTTGGCCATGGCCATGATTTCGCGCGCCGTATCGGCCAGGTCTTTTTCGCAGAATGAGGCGCCGACCTCGACGCCTTGCGCAAACAAGAAGGTATTGGCCATGCCGCCGCCAATCGCCAAATGATCGAGGCGACCAACCAGATTCATCAAGAGGTCTAGCTTGGTCGAGACCTTGGAGCCGCCAACAATGCCAAGTACCGGCCGCTGCGGCTTACCAAGCGCCAGTTCTAGAGCCTCAAGCTCACGGCGCATGGCCTGGCCAGCATAGGCGGGCAATAGGTGGGCTAGGCCTTCGGTTGAGGCATGGGCCCGGTGTGCGGCCGAAAAGGCATCATTGACATAAAGATCGCCAAGCTGGGCCAAGGCCTTGGCAAAGTCTGGCGCATTGGCCTCTTCGCCCGCATGAAAACGCAGGTTTTCCAGCAAGATCACATCGCCAGGCGTCAAGCTTTCGATCGCCGCCTGGGCTACCGGACCGACACAATCAGGGGCAAACGCCACCGGTGCGCCGATCAGGGCCGCTAGCGGCTCTGCCACCGGCGCAAGGCTCATAGAGGCGACCACCTTGCCTTTTGGCCGGTCAAAATGGGCCAAGAGCACGACAATAGCGCCGGCCTTGCGCAGGGCCTCTATCGTCGGCAGGGCCGCACGCAGGCGGGTATCATCACTGATCACCCCGTCTTGCAAGGGCACATTAAAGTCAACGCGCACCAGGGCGCGCTTGCCCATCAGGTCACCGGCCTGGTCTAGAGTTTTGAACACGCAGCAGACCTTAAAGGAACTTGGCCATGACCAGGGCGGTATCGCTCATGCGCGTGGCAAAGCCCCACTCATTGTCATACCAGGACAGGACCCGCGCCAGCTTGCCATCGACAACCTGGGTCTGGGGCAGGGCCACGGTCGAGGAGGCGGCCATATGGTTGATATCGATCGAGACCAGGGGATCATTGGACACATCCAAGACACCCTTCAAATAGCCTTCCGACGCCGCCAAGAGGGCGGCATTGATTTCTTCGACGGTTACATCGCGGCTTGGGACAATCTTGAGATCAACCACGGACACGTTCGGGGTCGGGACCCGGATCGAGGAGCCGTCCAGCTTGCCCTTAAGCTGGGGCAGGACCAGACCAACGGCCTTGGCTGCGCCCGTCGAGGTTGGGATCATCGAGACCGCGGCGGCGCGGGCCCGATAGAGGTCCTTATGCATCTGGTCCAGAGACGGCTGGTCATTGGTATAGGAATGGATGGTGGTCATATAGCCGCGCTCAATACCGCAGAGGGCATCAAGCACCTGCGCGACTGGGGCTAGGCAATTGGTGGTGCAGGACGCATTGGAGACCACCAGGTCAGAGGCACTGATCTGATCGTGATTGACGCCGTAAACAATGGTCTTGTCGGCATTGTCGCAGGGCGCACTGACTAGGACCCGCTTGGCCCCGGCTTCCAGATGCGCAGAGGCCGCGGCCTTGGAGGTGAAGATGCCGGTACATTCCAGCGCAATATCGACGCCCAGTTCCTTGTGCGGCAATTCGGCGGGGTTGCGGATGGCTGTGACCCGGATCTTGCCCGTGCCGACATCGATAAAGTCGACCCCCGATGTCACCTTGGCCGGGAAGCGGCCATGGACGCTGTCATAGCGCAACAGGTGCGCATTGGTCTCGACCGGTCCCAGATCATTGATCGCCACGACCTCGATATCCTGACGTGCATGCTCGATAATCGAGCGCAAAACCAGACGACCGATACGGCCAAAACCGTTAATCGCGACGCGAACTGCCATGGGACCAAGCTCCTAATAAGATCGTGCAAACGCAAGGCAGGCCCCCGCATTCACACCTATGAACAGGGCGTTTTGAGGCACCGGGCGGCGAAGTCAAGCCTATGGTCGCTTTGTCTAGCGTTGTCAGGTGATCTGGGGCAGTCGCTCGCCCCTGATCAGTCCTCTTGATCGGGCCTAGAGCTTGGCCAGGGCCGCATCCGCGACCGCCTGAGCCGTAATGCCAAAGGCCTCATAGAGTTTTTCATAAGGGGCGCTGGCGCCAAAGCTGCTCATGCCGACAAAGCCGCCGTCCTCGCCAATAAACCGCTCCCAGCCTAGCCGCACAGCCGCCTCAATAGCGACCCGCACCTTGGCCTTGCCGATCACGGCGGCCTGAACCTTGGCGCTTTGGCGGTCAAACAATTCCCAGCAAGGCGTCGAGACCACGCGGGTGCCAATGCCTTGGGCCTGCAATAGATCGCGGGCCGCTAAGGCAATCGAAACCTCTGAGCCCGAGGCAAATAGGCTGACCCTCGCCTCGCCAAGGCCGGAACTGGCCAATTCATAGGCGCCCTGGGCGGACAGATTGGAAGGCGACGCCACGGTGCGGGCCGCGGGGACCTTTTGCCGTGACAGGGCCATAACGGTTGGCATGGCCTTTTCGGTGAGCGCGCATTGCCAGCACTCGGCGGTTTCCACCGCATCGGCGGGACGCATGACCAAAACGCCCGGCATGGCGCGCAAGGAGGCTAGGTGCTCGATCGGCTGGTGGGTGGGCCCGTCTTCGCCAAGACCGATGGAATCGTGGGTCATGACGTGAATGACCCGCACGCCCATCAAGGCGCCAAGGCGAATGGCCGGCCGCGAATAATCGGAAAACACCAAGAAGGTGCCGGAATAGGGAATAACGCCGCCATGCAGGGCCATGCCGTTCATCGCCGCCGCCATACCAAATTCGCGCACGCCATAATGCACATAGCGCCCGCCATAGTCTGGCGCGTCAAATGGCCTCATGCCCGTGGTGATGGTATTGTTGGAGCCGGTCAGGTCCGCCGAGCCGCCGATCATTTCGGGGATTGCCGGGATCAGGGCTTCAAGCGCTGCGCCCGAATGCACCCGCGTGGCATTATCGGGTTTGTCGAGCACGGCCTTGGCAATATGGGCCTGCAGGGCGTCAAAAGCCGATTTTGGCAATTCGCCCTTGGCGGCGCGAATCAGGTCCTGGCCCTGGGCCGAGGCCTTGACCTTAACGTCCCAGGCCCGGCGCAGCTTGGCCCCGCGGCGGCCGACCTTGCGCCAGGCGGTCTCAATGTCTTCCGGCACATCAAATGCCGCCGCCGTCCAGCCAAGCTTGGCCTTGGAGGCGGCAATTTCGGCGGCATCGAGCACGCCATGGGTCTTTGGATTGCCTTCAAAATTGGCCGAACCCTTGCCGATCTTGGTCTTGGCCGCAATCAGGCTGGGCCGATCCTGCTTGATCGCCCAGGCCATGCCGCGGCGAAGGGCGCCCATATCATGACCGTCGACAGCCTTAACCGCCCAGCCGGCGGCCTTGAAGCGGGCAACCTGGTCGCCGACCTCGGCCATGCCCACCTTGCCGTCAATCGTGGCGTCATTATCGTCCCATATCACGGTCAGCTTGGAGAGCTTCAGACGGGCGGCGAGGGAAATGGCCTCATGGCTGACCCCCTCCATCAAACAGCCGTCTCCGGCCATGACCCAGGTGCGGTGGTCGATCAGGTCCTCGCCATAGCGCGCAGCCATCGAGCGTTCGGCCATGGCCATGCCAACAGCGGTGGCCAGGCCCTGGCCCAGCGGGCCGGTGGTGGTTTCAACGCCGGGCGTATGACCAAATTCGGGGTGGCCGGGGGTCTTGGAGCCCCATTGGCGAAAGCCTT